>JAFGFM010000184.1 GCA_016931115.1 Deltaproteobacteria bacterium
CGCTGGATAAGAAAAGGCGGCTACAGCGATGCAGGTGACGGTTCAAGTGAAGCCAGAAGCGGTCGTTTATCAATGACCTGGGAGCCTACTGATAAAGATACCATCACCTTGACATTTGACATGGAAAAATCTGACTCAAATGGTTATGGTAATAGCGGTTCTTACTTTGCAACTTACGGCGGTGTTGAGATATTACCTACACCCCCCTGGACAACCACAAATACAACTATTATAGAACTTCCATACAAGAGCAGGTGGTACAAGAATGATGCCTTGAATAATGGCGGGGTTTTTAACGATTCATACGGTTATATGGCCCAGTGGGAAAGAGAACTCCCCTTTGCATATGGCGTATTGCTTTATGGGCATCGTGACATGGAGGAGGAGCTGGCATATATGTATGGCTATGCAATGCTCTCTCCATTTGCAACTCTTGCAGATGGGACGAGTGTAATCACGTTAAACCCATTAGACGAGAATGATCAAAGGATAATTACGTATGTTGGCATGTATACCATGGAACCTTATCTTTATTCACATTCTGTCTCAAAGGGAGAGACCGATTCTCTGGAACTGCGCCTGCTTTCAAAGGAGACCATAACCAAGGGAGACAAGTATGAGTGGGTTGTGGGCGCTATGGCGCAGGATGATGAAACAGATGAAGTTAATGATCTGGGAGCCAATTACTGGGTTAACATCAAGACTAAATCATACGGCCTTTATGCCCAGGCAGCATATGAGATTATTGATACATTGAATCTGTCTGTAGGTTATCGCCGTGCTATGGATGAAAAGGAGTACAATGGCGATTATATAGTCACACCGTCAGTTGATGTCCCTTATCGTAAGGTAGACTGGGATGAAAACGTATACAAGATAAACCTGAACTGGTTTGCAACAGACAGTACAATGACTTTTGTACAATACTCAAAGGGTTACAAGACCGGGAATTTTAATTACGGTGGCAAGGTGAGCCCGCCAGAGTTTATGGATTCATATGAGGCAGGTTTTAAATCCCGGTTCCTTGACAACAAGTTACAGGTCAATGGCACTGCATACTATTATAACTATAAAAACTACACCAAATGGACAACCGCTGTCTACTGTGCTTATCCGGCAGACGGACCAGCGCCGTTGGTACCAAATATAAACGATCCAGAGGGGCCGATGATTCCAGCAGTAAGCCCGAATGGTATCTGCTATGATATTGACTCCGATGAAACAAATGCAACTTATCAAGGTATCTACCCTGATAATTCTGTTAGCAAATGGGATTATGTTGACCAACGCGATGCAGCCTCTATTGCTGTATCACCTGGCGGGGCAGAGCAGATGGGCGCAAATTTAAATATAATGTACCTTTTAACAGCAAGGGATACATTCTCATTTAATGGTTCATACTCAAAGAACGAGTATAAGGATTATAATATTAGCGATGCTATATTGGCAACATACCCCGGGGCTGATAATGCAAGGTTAGATCCGGAGCTGTATAACGATCTTGATGGTGAGAGATTCGGCAGCGCCCCCTATCGTTTTAATATGGGTTACTCCCATACTGAATTTATCGGTATGGATATGCTTACCTTTAATACGACTGCCTATTATAATGGTAAGGCCCTGGATCAGATAATGCTTAAATTTACAGACAACCAGTATACCATGCCGCGAGCATCTGCATATTGGACAATGGATGCCGCAGTCACATACAGCTCAAGCCGCTGGGTACCTGAAGGTACGAGATGGAATGTAAGGCTCTGGTGCAATAATCTATTTGGAAGTGAGCATTTGGCAAGCCTTAGCTGGATAGACATGTCTGACTATTTTTCCCAGTATGGTGGAAAGCCTTATACAGGTTATGCCTCTGGTACTTATATAACACCCAGGACCTATGGCATTACACTTAATTTTGATTTCTAACAGAGGGGAGTCTTAGTATATCTGATTAAGGCTTCCAGCCCTAAAGGATTTACGTAACCTCTGGAATCCTGTAGTATCAAGGCGGTTAAAAGATTATATCTTTTAACCGCCTTTTGTTTTTTTACATAAAGCAGCATCCTTACAGGGAAAAATTTACCTAGTCTTTCATCCAGTTGGTAATTTTTTACCTTTAAACAAGGCCCATGATTTTTTCCAACCACTGTATCATATTGATAATACAGTCTTTTTAAAATCGTTAAATTTTGGCACAGCCATTGCTTTATAGCAGAGCAACAATAAAAATTGCTGGATACAAGGACGCATAATGATAAATTTTTTAGAGATAAATACACTTCCCGACTCCGAATCATTCGGTACCAAGGGTAATATTAAAACCGGTGGTTCAGGCAGTATCGATCTATTCGCATCCATGCTGGAGAAAATAGGTAAAAATGCTGGCGGGAAGAATCTCTTTTCAGCTCTTTATTCAGACAATAGTAATAACAGTGGTTTCGTACCTGGAAAACCGGTCATAAAATCTGCAACTGAGAATCTTAAAAATAAAAAAATAAATCCTGATGAAATGATTATCCCAGCAGCCCTGCAGAATCAGCTTGTGGCCTATCTTGAAAAACAGGGTTTTGCACTTAAGGATTTAAACCAGGTTATCGCATCATCAAAAAATCAAAATGGCCTGATAGAGATTGTCAAGCTGTTCAAGGGGCTTGCATCCATTAAGGGTGAAGAGACAGGGAATATAAATCTTGCATCCTTTAAACAGGGTTTTTCGGATTACCTGAATGAACAGGGCATTGATATTAAAAATTTCAAAGGCTTTCTTTCCGGGATTAAAAATGAACTTGTAAACAACGGTCAAAAAGAGGCCTCTTTTATAGAGACATCTTCTGTTCCAGGTACAGGGGAAGTCCTTTTTAAACTGGGTCTTGGCGCAGAGGATGTGAAAAAGGCGCTGGAAAAGAGCACAAATGGCAAAGGTGAACTTGAGACAG
Organism: Deltaproteobacteria bacterium; assembly: GCA_016931115.1. GTDB lineage: Bacteria > Desulfobacterota > DSM-4660 > Desulfatiglandales > HGW-15 > JAAZBV01. The sequence continues at coordinate 2,931 of JAFGFM010000184.1, forward strand.
GGAAACTCACCGGTGAGCTTAACAGGTTCCTGACAAACCCAGTTACTGAATCAGACCTTATATCGCTCCTTTCAGAGAACAGCATCTCTGTAACAAAACGCATGTTCAATAAAGCTGATGAAAAAACCGTACTGGATAACCTGTCAGCCTATTCTAAAGAAAACCGGTTAAATGTAATACAGAATGACCTAAAACAAAATATCAATGAACTCCTAAAAGAAAAGGGGGTTTCCGAAGATAAAATCGGCTCAATAATGACAAAGCTGGATTCTGCAATAGTGAGATTCAGCATTGATCAGCAGGCAAATAATATATCTGCAAAAGATAATCCAAAACAGGATATCTTTGCCACACTAAAGGAAATAGGCATTTCTGAAGAAAAGATTGATTCTGTTGTTCAAAAACTCAATTCCGCCATTACCGGTTTAGCCATAAATCAGCAACAGGCAAAGGATTCAATAACAGAAGCACGAAACAACATCAGTATAATGGGTGAAGATAAAAAGGTCATATCAGGTATGCTTGGAGATAATCCGGGTCAGGATGTCTCCTCCTTTTTAAAGAGCAGGGGTGTGCCTGGAAAAGATATAAAGAATATAATTGATTCATTAAGGGCTAATTATAAAAACACAGACCTTAATCAGAATGATAATCTAAGGTCTGCCCTTTTAAATGACAGGGTAACAGGGACATCAAAGAATGATCCCTTTACATCTTCAGACTCTCAGGGAAACCTGAAACTGAATTTCACAGAACTGCTCAAGACAACAGAAAAAGGATCAGGAACAGAATTCAATAAAAAATCATTCGAAGGCGGCACACATTCAGAGACAACCTTTAAAGCCACCCTTGAGGCAAAGGATAAGAGCAGTTTTACCATTAAGGAAACAGCAGATCAGACATCTATCAATATGCTCAATGCAAACAGCATCAGGAATATCGCAAAGACAGGCCAGACAGATACAGGCATTTATATACCACAGCCGCTCCCCAAGATAGTTGAAAAAATGCTCATCATGTTCAGGGCCGGGGAATACCAGAGCAGACTTCAGATAACACCGCCTGAACTGGGCAGGCTCGATATTGATCTCACCATAAAAAATGGACGAGTGCAGGCAAACCTGAGCGCCGAGAGCTCTGCTGTCAAGGAGATCATAGAGGCAAACCTGAACCAGCTAAAACAGCAGTTGAACAGCCAGGGTTTAACTATAGATAAGTTCAATGTAATGGTCAGCCCTGATAATGGCGAACGGAAAGATAACAGCACATGGGCTCATGAAAAAGAGAATAAAGGCTCAGGCAAAGGTCATGGGTTCAAAGAGGATAGCATCATGGAGATATCGGCTGCTGCGCCTTTAACAAAGGGTGTTACAGGCAACAACCAGATAGACGTTCATGTATAGAATAAAGGAATGGTGACAATATGTTAACAGGAATCAGTGCATTAACCAATTACGAAGATACAACTGCTACCAAAGCAGCATCAGAGGATAAGCTCGGGCGTGATTCATTCCTGAAGATGTTCATCGCACAGATGAATAATCAGGACCCCCTTAACCCCATGGATATATCCCAGATGAGTTCACAGCTTGCACAGTACAGCTCCCTTGAACAGTTGTTAAACATAAACACCAATTTGGAATCCATTGAGAGCGTCCAGAACAGCAGTAACATGTATCAGTCCATTGACATGATAGGGAAAGAGGTGCAGGCAGACAGCAGCACACTTGTCCTGGATAATGGTAAGGCGGCAAAGGGCCTCTTTTATCTTGGTGAGGCAGCAGACTGTACTGTACATATTCTGGATGAAAATGGGGCATCTATCAGGGAAATTGACCTCAATGCCCTTGAACCCGGAAACAATGAATTTGAATGGGATGGATTTGATAACAATAAAAAACTCCATACATCAGGCCAGTTCACCTATGAGGTAACCGCTGTAAACAACAACGATGATCAAATATCTGTTGAAAAAACAATCAAGGGGGTAGTCACAGGAATAAACTTAAGTGATGAAGAACCGGTAATATATGTAAATTCAAC
>JAFGFM010000185.1 GCA_016931115.1 Deltaproteobacteria bacterium
AATTCGCTCCACAGGAAGTAGAGGTAGCCTATAACTACGGCATGCCGGGCATCCGAATTCAGTATATCCCCGGTCCGGTCTGGGGAAGAGACAATGCGCAGCTCCAGGCTCAGATTATTAATGGTAATAATCCCCTTTCCGGTAATAATGTAATGAAGGAGATTGTGGAAAAATTTACAAAATCTCTTTCCGGTAAGGAAAAGGACCCCGGTGAATTGAAACATGATCCACCGCCCGCCACCTATACCGGTACCCATGCTGAGCTTCAGAAGCTGTTTCTTGAAAAAAGATATACCGATTTTATGCCGGTTATACTCCCGACAAAGGAACTGGTTGATGAGATGCTGGCCGGCACAAGCCACGATCCTGACGAAGTACTCGGCCAAATGAATCCCGGATCAGAGGCAGGTGAAAGGTGGTCATATACGGTCAAAACCGCGGCAATCAACGCTGTAATGGCGGGTGCCAAACCTGAGTATTTCCCGGTCATCCTTGCGATAGGTTCAACCGGCACACCTGCTGTGAATATTTCCGATAACGGGTTCGCAGCCGGGGCAGTAATCAATGGAAATATTCGCGACGAAATAGGGCTTAACTATGATATCGGCGCAGTAGGACCATTTGCCCATTCCAATACAACCATCGGCAGGGCATGGAGCCTCCTTTCCATTAATGGCGGGAACTGCGGCAAAATTGGAACAACCTACACAGGTACTGTCGGAAATCCAACGAATGCGATTAATATAATCATTGCTGAAAACGAAGAGCAATCCCCCTGGGAACCTTTTGCTGTCAGAAGGAGCAACGCAGGAGGAGGATTTGCAAGGCCCGGAGCTCCACCACCCGCTAAATATAAAAAAGGCGACAATGTCGTAACGCTTTTAATGGGCTGGGGTCTCCTTTCCGCTGTAAACTGGAAGGCCAATGACTGGACAGAGCTTCCGAACTATGCTTTGGCTATCAAGAATATCTTTAATCAGCAGGGGACAATGTTCGGGACCTTTGCAGCCTTAGGTCCGAACGTTGCCAATAATATCGCCAGTGCCGGCTATGATACAGCAGACAAGCTTACCAAGTTTGTTACCGACCCTGGTGAAGCAGCTCCCAAAGCCGGTCCTGGTGGACCTGGCGGACCGGGCGGTTTCAGGATGCCTGCAAATTTCAATGTAGTTGTTACAGGCTCGAACAACAACAACTACTGGATGATAGGCGGTATGGTACCCGCAGCGTCAGTCAAAATAGACGACTGGAGATAATTTTTAGAAAGCCTTTGAGTATTAAGATCTGAAGCATAAGGCTTTAATCAAATAGAAAGGCCGGTAAGTTAAAGGGGTATCTCCCCTGCTTACCGGCCTTTTTTTATAACTGCTAAATATAGTTGTGGGGCATTTTTTAAAAGGCTTTAAGACTACATATGTTTGAATACTGGATGGCGGTATGCTGCAAGATTAACAAGGTAGCTCATCATATCAGGGTATGATATGCCGCAATGAGCCGCAGAGCAGGCCATGCTTGCCTCAATATCCAGATCAGGGTTGGGGTTAACATCAAGCACATAAAACAGGCCACCCTGTTCACGCACATCCAGCCTGGCATAGTCCCTGCACCCTATTGCATGGTAGGCGTTAAGGCATATCTTTTCCAGATTGAGCAGTTCGGTATTATTCAAGGGGGCAGGGATGCGGCTTTCGATCTTATTATAGTGCGGGGATAATGGATCGAATTTGGAATCATATGTGCAAAGACGGTCATGTATATCGCTAAAGGCTGAGAAATCCATTTCAACCACAGGCATCATCTCTACTTTTCCGTTTCCGCATAAGGGGACATGAAACTCCCTTCCATCTATAAAGACCTCAACTATTGCGGGCTGGTTGAAATTATCAAGGATATATTCTATGCGGGATTCAAGCTCTTTCCGGTTCATTACAACAGATCCCGGATCAAGGCTTATGCTGCAGTGTTCAAGGGAGGTCTTAACGATTGCAGGGAACAGATTCCAGTCATGAGCAGATGGATAATCATACAGCTTCCAGGCCGGGGTCGGTATATTGAAAGATTCAAGGATCTGTTTTACGCGGGTTTTATCTTCTGCTAGGCTAAGGGCATCTGGCCCTGATCCCGTATAGGTGAAGCCCATGGATTCGATAATGCGGGCAGCCTCATGTTCACTGTGATGCAGACTGGGTATGCTTTCACACTGATTGAATATTATCTTATCTGCCGGGGAAAAAGATGAAAGGAAAGGTTCAAGCCTGCTCTCTGTTATCTCAATAACATCCACCGGATGACCTGCGGTATTCAGCGCAGAGGCCATTTGATTGTTGGTTAACTGGGCGACCTCCCTGTCAGGCCCTTCCCATTCGGGATTTATATTGCATAATAACAGCACCGGCAGATCTTCCGGCGCATGGCAAATGGGCATTTACACCTCTGTTTCATCCGCAAGTTGAACTAAATAATAAATGGCTCTGGCCCCGAAAGGCGTTTCAGCGATCAAAACCCTGTAACATTGAACATAAAAAAGATATATTAGATATATCTTTCCATATCAAGTTTTTTTCTTGAAAAATCAAAATAGTTCTGCTTATGAGGCATATAATGTCTTGTACCAGGAGATTAAATGACCGGGATACTAAAAGTAACCTTTGTGCCTGCGCCTGCCTTGCTCTGAATGGCAATGGTACCACTGTGTCTTTCCACTATCTCTTTTGCAACAGTAAGGCCGAGACCCATGCCAAAAAGCCTGGCGCTGAAAAGGGGCTCAAAGACACGTGTACCGATCTCATCAGGTATGCCTGCGCCTGTATCTGATACAGATATGAAGAATGAGCCGTCACCAGTACCTGATTCAATGGTTATTTTCATCTCCGCAGGCGATGCATCCTTTATGGCCTGGGAGCCATTTTTAACCACGTTTGAAATGGCCCTGCCAAGCTGATCAGGGTCTATACTGAAGATATGGTCGCAGTTCAGTGCGCTTAAAATCTCTATGTTCTGCGGCAGGTTCAGCCCTTCAATTATCTTTTTTAACCATGCATCTATGTTCACAGGCATTATCCTGAGCTCTTTAATCTGGGTAATATTTAAAAATTCGGTAAGGATGCTGTCACATCGTTTTATATTGCGTTCCGCAAGATTCAGGGCCTTTTCTATTTTTTCAGGCTGATTCCTTTCTATAGCGGTCCTTATCACAAAAAGGGAGGTGTTTACAGTGCCCAGCGGGTTTCTTACATCATGGGCAATAGTGGCGGCAAGCCTCTCAAGCATTCCCAGTTTTTCAAGCAATAGTGAATCTTTTTGATTTTGCTCTATTATATGCGGCTGACGGCCCTGGCTGTTATCCGGCATCAAGCACCTCCCTTACCTCGCTGAGCATATTTCTTACATTATAGGGTTTACTGATAAAACCTTTAGCGCCGCTCTCCATAGCAGTATTTGCATCATCCTCAGGGGAATAACCGCTTGCAATAACCACTTTGAGTTCAGGTTTAATCCTGAGCAGCTCCTCAAGACATCTTTTACCACCCATCCCCGGCATGATCAGGTCGAGTATAACAAGGGATATCTTATCCCTGTTTTTTAAATATATCTCAATGGCGGATTCCCCGTCAGATGAGGTGATTACAGTGTAACCGAATTTTGTAAGTATCTGCTCCCCAAGCTCCCTTACAAAATGCTCATCATCAACAATAAGCACTGTTTCTGTACCCCCTGCAGGCGCCGGCCCATCTTTTTTCTGGACAGCAGCAGGTATCTCCTGCTTTATGGCGGGTAGATAAATCCTGAAGGTTGTGCCAATACCGGGTTTACTCGCACAAGTTATATGACCATTGTGTTTGGTCACAAGCCCGTACACCATGGCTAACCCTAGCCCGGTTCCCTTTCCAGGGGCCTTTGTGGTAAAAAAGGGTTCAAAGATCCTTTCACTCTCCGTTTCTGTCATCCCCTTCCCATTATCTGTCATGGAGAGGATTACATAATCGCCAGGGACAAGACCGTGGTAAGTCCGGCAGTCAGCCTCTGAGAGCATGGTGTTTTCTGTGCGGATCATAATTTTACCCTCTTCGCCTATTGCATCCCTTGCATTTACTGCAAGGTTCATCATGATCTGCTCTATCTGTGACGGGTCTGCATTTATAACATAAAGGCTTTTTTCAAGATCAAGTTCTATATCTATCATCTTGGGTATTGTACGCTCAAGAAGGTTGCGGATTTCACTGACCTCCTTGTTCAGGTCTATTGGCCTCATCTTGCTTTCAACCTTGCGGCTGAATGCAAGTAGCTGCTGGGTAAGCTCGCTCGCCCTCTGTGCAGCCCGCTCAATGCTTGCAAGCTTTGAATAATCAGGGTTGGCTTCATCCTTGTCCATAAGCAGTATCTGTGTATATCCCAGTATGGCCTGAAGGGAGTTATTAAAGTCGTGTGATATGCCCCCTGCAAGGGTCCCGATGCTCTCCATCTTCTGTGCCCGCTGAAGGTGCTGCTCCATTGTGCGTTTTTCCTCTTCAGCATTTTTTCTCTCGGTTATATCGGTTATCACGGCAAAACATCCCCGCAACCGATTTTCATCATCTATAATGGACTGGGGAGATACAATGGTGGGAAGCACTGTGCCATCCTTTTTGAGCCAGGTAAGCTCAAATGGGGAGATATCTCCCCCGTGACATATATCAATATACCTTGAGTATACCTTTATATTGGTTTCATCAAGAAAGTCGGAGGCAAACCTGCCCAAAAGTTCAGCCTCAGGGTAGCCTGTCATTCGGGTGAATTTCCGGTTTACATAGGTGATAACCCCATTAAGGTCTTCCATGATCAGGCCGTCATTCATGGTCTCAACCAGCAGACGATAACGCTCCTCGCTCTCCCTCAGGCGTGTGTTCATCCGCTCAAGTTCAAGGTTTCTTCTGCTCAGGGCCTCCTGAACCGCTATCTTTTCCTTTTCAAGCTGTAGTTTTTCAAAACACCTGTCCAGGGTCTTAAGAAGCTGGCGGGGGTTAAGGGGTTTTCTCAGGTAATCATAGGCCCCCTCCTGTATCGCCTCTATGGCTGAATCCGCCTCTACAAAGGCGGTCATGATCACAGTAACAATATTTGGCCGGGCCTCTTTAAAGGTATTAATAAGGTTAAGCCCGTTTTCATGGCCGAGCCTGACATCCAGGAGCACCACATCCGCATAAAAGGATTTTATGGTATCAATCGCCTCCTGCTGATTATGGGCCGTTCCCACGCTATAACCATATGTTTCAAGGATGTCTGTCAGACTTATGACAAAGTCCCTCTCGTCATCAACGATCAGTATTTTCCTGATATCATCATTCATTACATTTACTCCCGCTTCTCCGCATATAGTGTTTTCGGCAACTATGAGTAACAGCTAAAATAAACTTTTTAACGAATACAGATATTAAGAAAGTTAAAATAATAATAGATAGTTAAAACTTAGTCTAGATAAATTAATTTTCATATCCTTGTTATAGTGTATTTATTAACCATATGATGGGGATAGTATGACTCCTTTGCCTTTCTGAGTCCATCAATACCAAGGTCCTGTTCCCTGTTTATAAACCCTTTATCCGGCCATGCATTTGCTGTAAACATCTGGTTAATTGCGGTATAGAGGCCGGGGATATCCGGATTGGCCTTTTCTATATGTATAACAGCGGTATCCAGGTTAAGGGGCTCCCCGAGCGAAAATGCCTCCATACGGCCGTTTACAATGATCGCCCCTCCCCTGTAGTCAAGCTCCTCAAAATGGATCAAAGCCCTTCGCACTGCATAGTCTTCAGACAGCAGGGTGGGGTTTTCCACACACTCCCTCATTTTGCACCACTCCTCCTGCATGTTTATGAAGCATTCAACTAGGTCTGCGTCAAGCTTGCGATATTCGTATTCATAACTCTTTTTAAACTGGTTCAGGTGATTTTTTTTACGGTGGTATTTACGTCCTGAAAGGTTGATAAGATCAGTGGTCTGATATACATAGTCGCTGTTATCCCTGTCAGGGGTGCATGTAAACCTTGTTCTGTCCACATTGTTTACAAAACCTTCTCCTGCCCTTTTTATTTCAGGCATGTCGGTTTTGCCTTCAAGATAGGTTAATAGTGTTTCTATTGCCTTTTGCTTATCTCCCCTGCCAACAGGCTGAAGGCCATAGGGAGATGATCCATCAGGGTTAATAACAACCAACAGGGTATTATCCTGCTCTGCCCATACAGGGTGATAAAGGCACTGCCACATGAAGAGATTGGTAAATGTAAGTTCGGAGATCTCCGGTGGGTCTTCTTTAAAATATCTGTTGAATATTGCCTTGTCTTCAATATTAACAGGTTTAAAATCAAGATTCATTCTTTCTCTTTTCTCCCTTAATAAAATCTGTAACTCTATGTTAACCTGCCACAAGATGGCTTATGAGCACCTTTATGCCGATTCCGATAAGTACCAGCCCTGCTGCTATCTCCATTTTTTTCTCAAAAAAATGGGTGCCCCTGTCACCGATCCACACCCCGATAAAGGACATGATAAATGTAATAAGCCCGATGATAATAACCGGCTCCACCACCCCGATATCAAGCAGGGCAAAGCTTATTCCTGCTGCAAAGGCGTCAATACTTGTTGCGATAGATAAAGAAAAGAGCACAGCCACATCCATGGGGTCTGTCTTCTTTTCAACCGTTTCGATCTTAAATGCCTCGTATATCATCTTGCATCCGATAAAAAAGAGCAGACCGAAAACGATCCAGTGGTCAATCTCACAGATAAACCTCTGGAGTTTTATACCGCTGAGCCACCCCAGAAGAGGCATAATAGCCTGAAATATCCCGAACCATGATGCTATTATCAAAGAGTGTTTTAAACGCAGGTCCTTTATGGCGATGCCGCTTGCAATCGATACTGCGAAGGCGTCCATTGCAAGGGCAAGGGCAAGAAGGATTATGGTCAAATGTGACATATGATAGCAAAACCTGGATTTTTTATTTTTTGTTATTATAGTTATGGCGTTTACATTAATGCAAATTAAGGCGGAAGACAAGAAGGAAGGATGAGGATATGAGGCATGGAATCCACCGGTGTAAAAAATAATATTTATTTTCACCACGGAGAGCACGGTGAACACGGAGAAATAAATAATTAAAACTCTGTGAACTCTGTGCCTCTGTGGTGAACTAAAACTCAGCACGATCATCATGAAAGTAATATGCCATGGGAAATGACAGTATGATCATAACATGCCCGAAATGCGGGGTTAAAAACAGGGTTCCAACATCAAAAATGGACAACAGGCCTGTATGCGGAAAATGCAGGGCGCCCCTTTCTGCCGGTACATCATCAGGTGCGCCGATTGATATCACTGATAATTCATTTGAAAATGAGGTGCTTGCGTTTAATGGCCCTGTTCTTGTGGATTGCTGGGCCCCCTGGTGCGGCCCCTGCAGGATGCTTTCACCTGTTATTGAACAGATCGCAAAGGATTACACCGGCAGGCTTAAGGTGGTTAAGCTAAACACTGATGATAACCCGAAAACAGCCATGAAATTTAATATCCAGGGCATACCCACCATGCTTTTTTTCAACAGGGGAGAGCAGGTGGACAGGGTGACAGGCGCACTCCCAAAGCAGGAGATAGAAAAAAGGATTACTAAAATTGTTTAATGAATAGCTACCCGCCCATGCTGGCAAGGTAGTCATCCAGCAGGGTTTCAAGCCTGAGTTTGTGTTTGGCCTCCTCCTGTGCAAGGACCATGAAGACCTTTTTATGGGAGTCATGGTCTGCTGCCCCGGCCAGATCAGTGTAAAACTTTAAGGCCTTTTCCTCGCGTTTTGCAGCAAGGCGCAGGATATCCTCGTATGGCATGTCAGGCGTGTAGACCATGTCAACAGTGTAGTCGCTTCTTTTCAGGTCAGGGATATTTTTCATCCTGAAGCTGTCAAGGTCATCCTTTTTCTTTGAGATATTTTCAAGCATCTTTACATGGCCGCGCTCTTCAAGGGCAAATTCCCTGAAAAGTCCCCTTGTGCCTGAAAAGGACTCCCTCTCGGATGCATCCTGATAGAATTTTTCAGCCTCCTTTTCCTTGTTTATGGCATACTCAAATATCTCTTCAATTGTTTTAAAATTCATCTCTTTCTCCTTTACAATGTAAAACAGCCGGGGACCATGACAGAATCATTATTACAAAAAGAAAAATTATAAAGCATTAGATATCTCCGGTCAATAACAGTTAAAGGGTCACAGATTAAATAATCTCACCCTGCCTGCTGATAACCACCTTTGTAAGGGGTATCTTCTTACCTGCCAGCTCAAGACCCTTCTGCACGATTACAGGCAGTCCCTGGCAGCAGGGCACCTCCATCACAGGGACTGTAATGCTTTTAATATCCGCAGTATTAAAGATATCGGCGAATTTTTGTATATATTCCTGCTGATTATCAAACTTGGGACAGCCCATAAGAACAACCTTACCCGCTATAAAGTCCCTGTGCAGGTTCGGGTATGAAAGGGCAGCACAATCCGCCACAACAGCAAGATCTGCACCCTTTAAAAATGGCGCTGTCGGCGGTACAAGCCTTATCTTTACTGGCCAGTGGGTCAGGGCAGAGAGATTGCTTTCCTGAGTGATTGGTTCATTTGCCTTCTGGCAGCCAGTGCCTGGATTAAAGGTCTGAAGCGATGCGGATGGGCATGCATGGGATTTAACAGGGTGACTAACCCCTTTTGATTTATTGAGCATCTCATGAACTGCCTTTTCATCAAACCCCTCTGCCTCACGCTCTACTATTTTAAGGGCGCCTGTGGGGCATTCCCCAAGGCATGCCCCCAGCCCATCACAGTATATTTCTGACACAAGCCTTGCCTTGCCGTCGATTATCTTTAATGCCCCTTCTGCGCATGATACAACGCACTGCCCGCATCCATTACAAAGTTCCTCGTTTATCTGTATTATCTTTCTGTTTACCTTCATGATTGACCTCCTGTATTTTTGATAAGGATTGTATACAGTTTAAAAACCCCTGTCCTTGACCCATGTCAAAAAGTCTTTTTATTAATTATCCACAAAAATCAGTAAAGAACTAAGGTTTGATACCCTGGCAGTTTATAGATTTATATGGTTTATGTTCTTAAGGGATGTTATTTTTTGACAACACGCAAGGATTGTGATTTTATTTCCCTGATTCTTGAGGGCTTAAGAGTAATATCCGTTTTAGCAAAATTAAGGTGATAACACTATGGGGAACTGGCCGGAGCAACTGAATTTCAATCCTTTACCTCTCCTGCTGTCTGTAGACAATAAGGCACTTCTTTTTTTCGTTCGGCGCGACCTTGCACATGAAGATGTGTGAACATTAACAACGCTATGGGATTTACCCCAGGTCAAGAAAGAGATTAATCGTCAGCAGAAAGATGGAGCGTGGAAATATCCTGCAAAAAAGGAGCAGACAGAAGAAAACTATAATCTCATGGAAACATTCAGAGTATTGGGACATCTTGTAGAAAAATATGGTTTGGATAATCGCCATCCATACATACAAAGGGCCGCGGAATATCTTTTTTCCTGCCAAACAGTAGAAGGCGATTTCCGGGGTATCTATGGCTCTCAGTACTCCCCAAATTATTCGGCAGCTATTACAGAACTGCTCGTCAAGGCAGGATACGAAAACGATTTGAGAATTGAGAAGAGTTTCGAGTGGTTGTTATCTGTCAGGCAGGATGATGGGGGATGGGCCATTCCGATTAGAACGCATGCTGTCAAGTGGGAAGAAACCCTCAGATATCCCACCCCTCTTCAGCCGGTGCGATCAGAACAATTTTCCCATTTGGTAACAGGGATGGTTATGAGGGCCTTTGCAGTTCATCCCACTTATTGCCGTTCCAAACCGGCCAGGGAGGCAGGTGTTTTATTGTCGTCGCGGTTCTTTGAGACTGACAAATATGTGGACAGACGGGGCAAAAAATACTGGGAAGAAACATCTTTTCCGTTTTGGTTTACCGATATAGTATCTGTTCTTGATTCGCTGTCACTGATGGAGTTCACAAAAGAAAATGAACAAATTAGCAAAGTCCTTGACTGGCTACGAGGTCGTCAATTTGAAAATGGGCTTTTTGAGATAAAAATGCTGAAGGCAAAAGACAAAGACTCAACTTATTGGTCAAGCCTGGCAATTTGCCGTATTTTCAAACGGCTGTACAAATAAAAGCACAAAGTGAAAGAGAATGACCGGCCCTTGATGTTGGACATATTTCAATATCAAAAAATTATTAAGAAATCTTTTATATGCTTTCTCTTCAGCCAGGACGCAACATCAGCTTCAGCTCTTTTGTCAAATTAAAAAAGCTCTAATGGTTATGAGGTTATCCATATGTGCTTTAGGCTCCTTTTTTGCCAAGAATGCCGGGTTAATAACCCGACATTCTTTTAATTGATGTTTAAAAATGGTAATGATTGAATAAAACTTTAATGAAGAATTATAATAAAATTTAATCTAAGTAATGTCGGTTTGCTTTTCTTAAACCGACCTACAAACTGTAATGTAGACCGAACTTACAAAATTGAGAAAAGGAAATAAACATTTTGAATATAGAGGAAATGTAGAGATGGTAAATAATATAGCTAAATTATTTTGGTTATTGATAGTCCTGTTGATTATTTCAGCGTGCACGAATAAACCTCAAAATTACTGGGTGCTAAAAGCTGAACCTTCTTCAATTTCACATGCAGCAGAAAAAGGTAATAGCGCTATACTTATTTTATTGAGTAACTTAGGAAATAAGAGGACAGATCATAACTCTGACAGCCTGTTAAAAGAAGTTACAGCCCGGCATGAACGGGCACCGATTATGATTAGTTCAATTGCAAATGAGCATGGCGTGGCAATGGGAATAACAAGTGGCCGTTTACGCAACCCTGACAATGCACCACCTGATTGGGCATTGCGATATATTCAACTTTGTCAAACCGATAACTGGAAAGATGAAACCATTGTTTTTGATCTTAAAGAAAAAGTTGGTCTGTTGAAACCTGTGGCAGCTCAGAAGACGTGCCTTAGTTGCCATGGACCGGTTGAATCTTTTCCACCTGAATTGAAAGCAAAGATAATAAGAATGTTTCCTAATGATAAGGCTACAGGGTATAAAAATGGGGAATTAATTGGTTTTATTTGGGCTGAAGTTATCAAATAGAAAATCACACCTTTTTTAAGATGTGAAAAATACCTCACTAACAGCAGCATTATAGAGAGTAAAGCATGGAGTGAATATTAACAAGGAGTTGAAAACAAGGGTATAAATATTATATGAAACGATAATCAAGAGTCAAAGGCAGGCATTAAACCTTTTCTAAAAGGAGACAATCTAATGCTTTCAGTATTACTATTTGTGATGGGTATTATACTTCTGTGGACAGGCACAGAGGCGGTTTTACACCGTGTTCCATTATTGGCGGGCTGGTTCAGGGTTTCACCGCTGGTGGTTACTGTTCTGCTCCTTGCAGTCATCACATCCCTGCCGGAGTTCTGCGTCTCTCTTTTTGCCGCCATGCGCGGACAGCCTGCATCTGCTGTCGGTAATATTGTCGGATCCAACTTTGTCACTCTGACTTTTGTTGCAGGTATATGCGCCCTGTGGCGCCCGATTATAGTAGGTCCAACACTCCGTGAAAGAGAATCGAGCTGGATGATCCTTTCGGCTGCCCTTCTCCTGGTGCTTGCAATGGACGGAATGATTAGCAGGGTAGATGGGATCATTCTGATTGTTGCATACCTGCCCTATTTCAATGGCACCCTTGGTGAGGCAAAAAAACAAAGAGAAAATACCCCTGCGGTGATTGTTAAAAAACCACTTCTGCATGTTGCTGTCTTTCTGGCAGGGCTTGGAATGATCGTACTTGGATCAGACTGGATCGTTGAAAACGGGACATTTCTAGCACGGAAGCTGGGTATGAATGACCTTCTTATTGGAGTTACCTTTTATGCCCTCGGGACCTCCCTGCCTGAATTGGCCATCGCCCTTGGAGCAGTTCTAAGACATCAGGCGGACGTTACCCTTGGTGAGATATATGCCTCTAATATTTTTACCGGTCTGGCAGTGGCAGGGACGCTTTGTATTGTGCATCCTTTGCCTGTTGAGCCGGCAATTCTGAACCGCGACCTTCCTATGCTGGTGGTAGCAGGTGTTCTTCTGCAGATGTTTGTCACAACCGGCAGCAGGTTTGTGCGCCTGGAGGCCATTATTATGATCGCTATCTATATCCTGTTCCTTTCCGCACAGTTCATGGGTTTCAATATTTCGTTACCCTGAACGGTAGGCCTTCCTTGATGCCAATACTATTTTTCACCTTAAAATTGACCATGTTATGCTCCGGTGTTATAGTGGCCCATCCTATTAGCAAAGCAGAAAATTACAGAGCGTAACAGTTTAGTCCTTATGGATATTGAATCACATGAGGGATCAGGAAGAATTTCTATATAAAGCAGCTTTAGCGGTCAGGGTAT
>JAFGFM010000186.1 GCA_016931115.1 Deltaproteobacteria bacterium
AGAAGTGATGTCCTTGTTGGAGAGCAAAAGGGCTGTGTCCACACATGGGTAAATCTCATACCTCCTTTTGCAAGAGAATCGAGAACAGGTGTTGACGCAGGACGTCCTTGAATATCTTTATACCTGGGATGATTATGCCCGGATGGACCGTACTGTCTGGTAAGGTTGTCTATCAAACCTGGATACATGTTGGTTGTTACATCCATCCCGATGTCATCACCGATGATCAGCAGGATATTAGGCCGTTTTGCAACTGCCTGACTTTCCTGACTTACCTGGCTTACATTATTTGCGTCTTGCTCTGTTTCCTTCTTCGTGCAGGAGGTTCCCATAAGGAGCGCTGCTGTCACTGCAATTACTATCAATGCTTTTAAAATAGTTTTATTATTCACTGATTCACTCTCCTTTTTCTTCCCCTCTAAATTGTTAAAAAGATAAAAACTATAACACATATTTTTAAATCGACAGCCAAAAAGTATAAAAAGACAGGTTTTTGACTATTGTTCATTAATTAATGTATTCAGCACATGCCAATATATTTGGGATATCCCTGTCTGTCAAGAATATGTGTTTTAAGTTTTGTTGAACCCGAAATTTTAAGGATTATTCAGATCTTTTTCATTGTAATACACGGCTATAATTATCTTGACATACAGAGCTTATCTTCCTATATTCGCGTAAAAAAATAATTATTACAGTCATTGTCTAAGGTGCCGGAAGGCATATCACACCATTTTCCCAAGGTTTTAATAGTGAGGATCGATATGAAATACAGATCATTATTTGCCGTCCTGATTTCGATTGGAATAGTTTTTTCTCTTTTATCCTGTATGAAACGCAAACCCATCAGGATCTATGATACATCAAGGGTAGCATCCGCGGATGCGGCACGCATAACCATACCCTCGGATATCAAGGTTGAAAGTGTTGATGGCCAACGCGTCAAGTCTGTTGTTGATTATGTACTCAGCACAATAAACGAAATTCATGTGGCTCCGGGTGAGCGAGAAATTATAGTTCGGTACAGTACTTTTTGGCTCCACGACAATAAAAAAAGTGAAGAAATTAAGTCTAAAGATATTACCCTGAATTTCCACGCGGAAAGGGGAGGTCTTTACACTTTAGCCCATCCCGAGCTTGATGACATGAGTGAAGCGAAAAAATTCGCTGAGAATCCGGATATCTGGATAGCAAAGGTTGGAAAATTTTTCGATAGGGAAAACGAGGGCCCCAGAGTCTCACATTCATCTGAAATGAGCGAATCGAAGCGCTATACAGAACCGGAAAAACCGCCCATCATGGAAATAGATACAGAGATCAAAGAAGAATGGTATAGTTTGAGCGAGGAAGAAAAGGAAGAAGTCAGAAAATGGTTGGAATGGAAGAGGATTAGGAAGGAGAAGGAAGAATTCAGAAAATGGTTGGAATGGAAGAAAATCAGCGAGGAGGAAAAGGAAGAATTCAGAAAATGGTTGGAATGGAAGAACACTAGAGAATAAAAATTAGGGGTCAGACCTTCATTATTGACAGAATTGAATGACCTGTCAATAATGAAGGTGACCCCTTTGGTTTTGCTACCAAATTTATTTTACTGAATATCCATTAACATATGAATCTTCTTTTATTACCTCCATGAGTCTGCAATAATGCCACTCCGGATTTTCCGGTGTCCAACTGTTTCCCGCATAATTTTCACAACTGTCCGGTTTTTCAAGTGGATATTCTTCAAGCGGATCATCATCAAGATTAAAGAAAAAACAGTTTTCACTTTCTATCCCGCCGGCACACGCTACCTTATATTTTGCATTACGGGCGCCTACATGCTGCGTACCATTGGTCATCAGGTTAACAGATTCAGTTAAAACATAACCTTTATTCGGGTCGCGCACACTGTTTTTATTATCAAAAAGTGCCGGAGTCAGAGAAACTGAATCAAGAGATACTTTACCTTTTCCATCACTGTTACTGACTTCATCAGGCACTTCGAGGCCTGCCAGTGCAAGCGTGGTAGCGAAAAGGTCAGCAGCATGTGCAATTCCATCATTCATCGAATTGGCTTTTATTCCGGGACCTTTGATAACCATGGGTACCAGAGCACCACTTTGGTATGCAGTGCCCTTTCCACGTCCTTTTCTGGTAATGTACATATTATCGATATAATAGAGACCACCACTCAGTTCATACATAGGTGTTCCGTTATCACTGATGTATATTATATATGTATTTGGATCTAGTTCATTTACTGAATCAATCAGTTTACCCATAAGAGTATCCATGGAATTTGTCATGGCACGCATAAGTGCTTCATCGCTGCAATTACCGCCATCGTTCGAACCGAATTTGCCTCCACAGGCCTTCATTTCATCAACACTTTCCTTATCCATGGTATCAGCATTGGGCACAGCCATGGCATTAGGCTGCTGTATTATGGTAGTGTGCGAGAGATTAAAGGCCAGCCAGGCAAACCACGGTTTTTCAGGATTCTCTTTTTCATTCTTTGTAATCCATTCAATGGTATCAGCCACTTTAACCAGCGGCGCGTAGTTGCTGGCTTGCATGCCAGGCAAATATCTTACCGGAGCAGTTTCAGTTCTCCATTCATTTGCAGGAGTTTTATCATCCTGAACCTGATAATCATAATCCCAGTAACTTTTTATCGCCGCATTCAGGTTCCCTTTAAATAAATCAAACCCGGCCTCTTTTGGTTTAATTCCCGGAAAATCAGGTCCCTGACCAAAGCCTGGAGAACCGGCCAGATGCCATTTACCAAAAAGTGCAGTAGAGTAACCGCCCTCGTCCCTTAATTTTTGTACAAATGAGGTATGGTTTTGTGATAGAGGGTCTGCGAATGTGAGGACTTTTGCCTGTTTTCCGAACAGCCCGGTCAGAATAGCAGCCCGTGTGGGAGAGCAGAAAGGATGAGCCCATACGTTCGTAAAAAGCATCCCTTCCCTGGCAAGTTTGTCAAGTCTTGGAGTTGAAGCGGGCGATCCCTTGATGGTTTTATAATCAGGATGATTATGTCCGGTCGGACCGTATTTTTTCTCCAGTTCATTGATCAGACCAGGATTCATATTTGAAACAACATCCATACCAAAATCATCACCGATTATCAATAATATATTCGGTTTTTTCTGCTCATCAGGTTTCTTATCTGTTTCAGATTTTTTTTCACACGCTAGAGTGCACATCCATAAAAACAAGAAAACTGTTAGTAAAATTGAGGTTATTTTAGGCATTACTTTTTTTTGCATTATAATCTCCCTTCAAAATATATTTACCTGAATTTTTTAATATATAACGCTTTTTCATAATTCAACAACTTTATACCAACTAAATTTTCAAGTCGCTTTAGGGATGCGCGTTGCCGCACACCCCCGGCGAAGATCCCGGTGTGCAATGCTATTGCACCGGGCTCCTGCCTCTGGCTATGACGCAAAGCCTTTAGAAGCTTAACATATCCTGTCTAGTCCATTCAATGTTTATCTCTGTCACTGTGTACAGGTCACAGTAAAAGTCTACATTCTTCCCATTGGCCATCGGCCTTCCCTCCAGAACCTCCGTCCCGCCGATGGCGGGATCTCCCGATCTTGTTCAGCTCCTTCTCCAGTACTATGCCGATGTCTGACTTCCCAGGTGCGTTCATGTCGGGCTTATGCTGTTCACTTTCCCCGACCGATCCTTAACCTTTTAGGATCCTCCTTGAATCAAAGAAAAATTAGGCCTAATTTTCCGATTATCGCTGTCGCTGTTACGCCCGATTCTCGTATGGCCCTGTGACAAAATACACTTCTTGGTTTTATCAGCCTTCGGTATTTGCCCGAAGAATATTTTTTTCGTTTTTCCATATCAAATACTTCTTCATCCCGTTTGGCCAGAGCATCAAGATAACATCCCGGCGCCTTAAACTCATACTTTCATGTCATATTTTCAATGGGCGCTCCTATCCCGATAACCACTGTTTTATTTTATTATTGAGTGGCATTATCCTGCTGAAGTTCTTCCCTGATTACTCTTCTCAATACATCTTCGATTGGCTCTTTCTCTTCCTCAATATATTTATTCAGAGCGTCATTTATCATCGATTGATAGTTGCCTCCACCCGCTTTGTGTACTTTATTTTTAAACCAATTAATAATATCGTTATCAAGACGAATAGTGATCCTGGTCTTATTGGGTATAGGGGGAATAACCGGTCCACGCTTACCTTTAGTAAAATCATATTCTTTTTTCATATCTCCGCCTCATAATTCTTTTGTTCTCTTCTGGTTGCTTTTCGGGCTGAAATTATACGGATTGTTTCACCTCTCCAAGTTTACACAACGACAAGAATTCTGGCAAAACAGTCAATACCAATAGAAATAAACCGTTGTTCATCTTCATATAAATCTTCAATAGTGATAGCATTCTGGTCGTCAAAATTGGACACCGCATCAGCAAAGTCTATGCCATGCTTTTTAATATTGCTTTCAGCCTTTTTATAGTCCCATTCAAAATTCATAGCGTTATTATATGTACAATCGGTGCACAATTCAATGGCAAAATAGATCTGTTTTCATCTTTTGTTCTTAGCGTGCCGGTCCAGGGCAGTATGTTTTTTTACGCTGTCGCCTGAA
>JAFGFM010000187.1 GCA_016931115.1 Deltaproteobacteria bacterium
ATTTCCGATGTAATAATCACAAGCGGCGGGGCCTGGACCGGAGACCGTGATATGGTCCACAAAATCTTAGGTCAGCTTGGCTGGCAATTTATCTTTAACAGGGTACGAATGGGGCCTGGCAAAGCAGTTGGGCTTGGCATGAGAGAGAATAAACCGGCATTCATATTACCGGGGGGGCCGCCTTCAAACCTGACCGGGTTTCTTCAGATAGCTTTACCAGGTCTTATGAAAATGGCAGGTTACATGAATCCGGGGCTGCCTCTCCGCATGGTCAGGCTTGCATCAGATATCAGGGCTCGAAGTATCGACTGGACACAATTTATATACGGCACATTACAGGCCAGGGATGGAGAGTTGATATTCCATGCCCTGGAAAATGAAAGCCGCCTGCAATCAATGGCTATGGCTCAATGTGTGGTAAACGTACCAGAGGGCATCGACTTTTATCATGCCGACACCCTGGTTATGGCTCAGATATTGTAAAAAAGATGAACCTTCAACATCCAACGTTCAAAGATTGGATGGGCACAACAGGTTACACCCCGCCATGTAGAAATCCGGAAACCATTTTCAGTGGACTATTTAGCATGAACCTGCTCATTATATAGGACTCAAGATCACCAAAACTATTCTTCACCATGGCAATATTTCTAACTTCGATGATAATCTTATTAACCTTTGAAAGATCAAGAGAATCAAGGATATGCTCCCAGTCAAGTGTGCCGTTATTCAACCCAAAATGATCATCTCTTGTTCCGCAGTTATTGGATGCATGAATATATACCACCCGGCTTTTCACATTCCGAATAAAGTCATCCATATCACATCCAAGAAGTCTCTTCCCGCTGCTGTTATTAAGGTGTCCTATATCCAATACATACCCGAGATCATTAAAACTCTCCAGTACATCATAGGTATCATGGGCTGTAAAATTTGAATCGGACTCATACATCATCATGATATTTAAGTCCGCAGCATAATTAATCACATCTTTAAGCCTTTTCTTATTTTCAACAGTAAGCATTTCACAATTCAGATGAAACACAAACTGCTCAACCCCAAGTATAGAACACATGTCGAGCTCTGCGGTGAGCACTGCGAGGTCGGCATTTGTAAAAGTGGCGTTGGGATGAAAAACTCCTCTGGTTCCTGAGTGGATGCTTAAGTCATACCCGCGCGTATAACGTTTCACCTTTTCCAAAAAATACATATCAAGAAAGAGCTTGGAACTAAGCCTGTTGATTTCAACAGTCTGATACCCAAGAGAGTTTAAGCATTTATACCACTTTGCTTCATTAATAATTTGTGTTGTAATTCCTATTTTCGGTATCATTTTTTATCATTAAAAATATCATTTGTAATAGAAAAGAGGAATCAATGACATACATCCTGCATATGACTCCTCTTTTCATTAATTCAAAATATTACCTTTTTAATATCCTGTAACATTAACAGTTATGCTGCTCCAAGTTTATTGTTCTTTTTCAGGATACTGGCAACATCTTTCATGCCGAGCTTTTCAAGGGTCTTTTGAGTCGGGTACCCGCTGTTTGGATCCCAGCCTTCTATGTTATAATAGTGAGTCTTCCAGGTCTCTACACCTTTTTCGCTCAGATACATCTTGCCTACATTTTCGAATGTCCATTTTGTACCGTCATATACAGGTAAGGTATTGGTAAAACTTGCACCCGATGCACCGGGCTTGTACATGTATCCTGCGAATTTTTCATTATCCTTGTGCCTTCCCTGCAAGGCGTAAATGGCCCTTTTTAAATTCCATGCCTTACGCCCTATTTCCATCCCTTCTAAAAAGGTCTGTTTTTTTCCGGTAACGGCATTATATAAACGCGGTTCTCCAAAAGGAGTGCCTTTTTCGCCCATACCCGTTGGCTTAGCCCAGTTCCAGTCGCAGAACATGAGCGATTCCTTGTAATAGGTATGGTAATGCATACGCCATGCAACGAGCTTTGCCTTATGATCAGAGTAAATCCCTGTTTTGTATGCCTGATCATTGTCCCAGCTGTAATCAAACATAAACGGGTCATCGTCGTAAGGAACAAATGCCTTGGTTAAGTTCATTACAAATGCCTCAGGGTCCTGATTCTGTTGCTTTTTGGCGCCTCCAAAACCGCTGCCGCCCATGCCCAGCATCATAAATACCATCTGAAGTACATGATCGCAGATGTCCCTTGAATCAACCAGGTCACCGTAACCCCATGTAACTTCAGCCATTGACCAGTGGTCTGTATGGCCCCATGTTGGGCAGCGCAGGATTCCGTTTAAATCATCGATCCTTCCGATCTTTTCAGCAAAACGCACAGCGCCGTCAGCAATAAGTCCACCAAAACCTTCGCGTTTTGAAATTGCCTTTACATAAGTCTCTGCAAATTCATAAGTACCATACTTATCCCATTGCAGTGGCGCTGTATCAACTGATATCTTTTTTCCATTAACGGTCACAGATTTGCCGGGTCCTATTACCCCTGCGTCATACAGGCGCTTAATATAATATCCAAGACCTGATGCCTCAGGTGTCTCAAGCGGGAAGTCATCACCTGAAGGACCGAACTCCAGTCCACCGAAACAGGTGTCAAAGCCGTTCAATCCGTATTGCTGGAGAAGAGGATTGGCCTTCTTGGCTTCATGTTCATTCTTTGTTGCAGGCTTGTGAATATCCGCCCATGTTGTTTCCATACACCCGTCCTGATCCCTGTCCTCTGAATTTGCCTGTCCTCTTGATCGGCAGCCTCTTACGCAGCCTATGCATGAACTTTTAGCCAGTTGAGGCCCTCCGAATCCACCGAATCCACCGCCGCCCATCCCGCCCATTCCAGCGGCAGGCGCTGTATACCATTCCCTTGTTTCAAGTATTATTTTTGGGTCAGCGACCTTAAAACCGCCTGTTCCGATCACTGATATTGCTTTAAGTTTTTTGGAGCCGAATAAACCGCCAAATCCGCCCACACCGGCAGCAGCGCCTCCTCCATGCTGTAATGAGGCTACCCTGCTTAAATTTTCACCTGCCTGACCTGTGCATATAATGGCTGGTTTATTAAGTGTATAATTATCTCCTATCTCCCTCCAGTCTCTCTTACCGTCTCCCGAACTGCCGGTCTGCTGCTTTACAATCTCTTTCTGTGTGTCCCATGTATGAAGGCCCCAGAGTTTTGAAGCGTCTTCAATTGTTACTTTATCATTTATTATATTTATATAGACGGGTTTATCGGATCTTCCCTGAACTACAATACCGTCCCAGCCTGCAAATTTCAGCATTGTACCGAAATCACCGCCGATATTGCTTCTTGCAAACCAGTTGACGGGCCATCCCTGTGGTGACAAACCGGAAATGCTTGTTCTTCCGGCATAGGGTATCCCTGCCCCTGAAACCTGACCATTCATAATGCTTATTATATTTCTCGGATCATATGCATCCTGAAGATCCCAGTCTCCCGGTTTTACACAAAGATCCCAGAACAGGGCTATAGCGGTTCCATAGCCGCCTCCAAATTCTTCATATTTAGCTGTATCAATTGTTTCGATCTTTTTATTGGTAAGATCAACCTTTAATATTTTTCCTGC
>JAFGFM010000188.1 GCA_016931115.1 Deltaproteobacteria bacterium
AAGATACAGAAGGATATTATGGCTGATATTGGTGAAAGGGCCAGAAATATGCCAAACCCGGTGGAAACACCCTTGCCGCCCTTGAACCTTAAAAAGGGGGAATATATATGCCCCAAAAGGAGAGAAAGGGAGAGGATAATCAGGAAGATATTGTGGTATTGCATGGGGATCTTCATGCCTATGGTCAGGGGTAAAAAACCCTTTAACATATCAAGTATGAGGGTAACTAATCCCCACCTTATCCCGATTTCCCGGGCGACATTTGCCGCCCCGATATTGCCGCTTCCCCTGCGGGTAATGTCTACCCTTGCTGCTAAGCGGCCTATTATAAGTCCAAAGGGTATGGCCCCGATGAAAAAGGATAATAAGATCATAAGCACAAATAGGATAGACATATTATTCCCTGGCATTGTATAGTATGTTTTAAAGAATATCTTATCCAGTTTAGTCGTTATATGCAATGTATTTATAAATTGTATTAACAATGGTATTTAATTATTATCAATGTTAATTAATGAAGAGGTGATAAAATGAATAAAAAATGCATTAAAGATGTGGATATTAAGAATAAAAGGGTATTGATAAGGGTAGATTTTAATGTTCCCCTGGATGATGATCTGAATATTACGGATGACAACCGGATAAGGGAGTCTCTTCCCACCATTGAATATGCCATAAAAAATGGTGCAAAGGTCATACTGATGAGTCACCTTGGCAGGCCAAAGGGTGAGGTAAAGGAAAAGATGCGCCTTACACCGGTTGCCCGCAGGCTCAGTGAGCTTTTAAAGAGGCCGGTTAAAAAACCTAATGACTGTATTGGTCCTGATGTCATTGATATTGTTTACAAAATGCAGGCAGGGGAGGTTGTTCTCCTTGAAAACTTAAGGTTCCACAAGGAAGAGGAAAAGAATGATCCTGGTTTTGCAAAGGAGCTGGCAGGCCTTGGTGACATATTTGTAAATGATGCCTTTGGCACATGTCACAGGGCACATGCCTCCACAGAAGGGATTACACACTATCTTGAATCAGTATCAGGGTTTCTTGTTAAAAAGGAGATAGAGTATTTTGAAAAGGTGACAAGCTCTCCTGAAAGACCTTTTGTACTTATACTTGGGGGTGCCAAGGTCTCTGACAAGGTGCCCTTAATAGAAAATATGCTTAAAAAGGTGGATGTGATACTCATCGGGGGGGCAATGGCCTATACCTTTCTGCATGCAAAGGGTATAAAGATAGGATCATCAAGATATGAGCCGGAGGTGCTGGATCTGGCGAAAACCATCCTTGCTAAGGCGGGTAAGGTGGAGCTTTTACTTCCCAAAGATCATATTATCTGTGACAGCTTTGATAACCCGAAAAGTGTAATAACAACAGTGGATGAGAATATAAGGTATGGGTACCTGGGGATTGATATTGGCCCAAAAACCATAGAGCTTTTCCTCTCAAAGATAAAAAAGGCCGGCACCATCCTGTGGAACGGGCCGATGGGGGTGTTTGAGCGGGATGAGTTTGCAGAGGGTACAAAAAGAATAGCCATAGGCATAGCTGAGTCTTCTGCCATATCAGTGGTAGGAGGAGGAGACAGTGCAGCAGCAGCCAAAAAATTTGGTGTTGAAGAAATGCTCTCCCATGTATCAACAGGAGGAGGTGCCTCTCTTGAATACCTGGAAGGAAAAATCCTGCCAGGCATAGCCGCATTATCTGATAAATAAAACAGAGGCACCCACAACGCCCTTTAAACGCCAGGTTTACAGTCCGTTGGAGGGTGCCTCCTTCCTGCATATGCTAATAAAAATATAATAAAAATATTGTTAAACCCTCAGCTATGTGTTATGTCTAACATGAAATAATGATCCGGTAACTGATTGAAAACAGGGATTTTCTCCGGTTTCTCGCATAATAAGATATGGTGGTAACATATTGTTTTTTAAGGTAATTACAACAGAAGAGGCACTTGAAATAGTAAGGGGTTTTGGCCCGGTTGAGGAGGTGACTGTTCCTGTTTCCGATGCGACCGGCCTCTACTTAAGCAGGGATATTATCTCTCCTGAAGAGCTGCCCGGGTTCTACAGGACATCTGTGGATGGGTATGCTGTTAAGGCACAGGACACCTTTGGGGCCTCAGAGAGTCTGCCCGCATTCCTTGAGATATCAGGTGAGGCGTTAATGGGGGATGTCCCGGATATTTTAGTTTCACACGGAAAGGCAGTAAAAATCTCCACAGGGGGTATGCTGCCTGAAGGGGCTGACGGGGTTGTAATGCTGGAATATTGTCACACCCTGGATAAAAACACCATTGAGGTTTCCCGCGCCATATCCCCGCTTGAAAATGTGATATCTCCAGACGATGATATAAAGAGGGGCGCAACTGCCTTGAGGGCACATAGTAAAATGCGGCCACAGGATATAGGCTTGCTGGCTGGTCTGGGTATAATGGATATCCCCGTATTCAGAAGGCCCAGGGTTGCTATTATCTCTACCGGTGATGAAATTGTCCCCATAGAAAATAAACCGGGTCCAGGCCGGGTAAGGGATATCAACAGCTACACCCTCAGCGCATTTTGCCGTGAGCAGGGGGCTGAGCCTCTTGTTTTGGGTTTATGCAGGGACGATTTTCATGAGTTGAAAAGTCTTATGGAAAAGGGCCTGGCATGTGCTGATACCGTATGGATCTCAGGCGGAAGTTCTGTAGGTACAAGGGATATGACACTCAAGGTGCTTGAGTTTTTTGATCATATGGAACTCCTTGCCCATGGCATATCAATAAGTCCTGGCAAACCGACAATAATAGCAAAGGTTGGGAGCCGTGCCGTGTTTGGTCTTCCCGGTCATACAGCCTCTGCAATGGTTGTGGCAGAGGTCTTTTTAAAGGAGTTTATCAGGAGGCTTTCAGGAAGCAACGGGGATGATGCAGGATTAAGCAGAAGCATCAAAGCCTTGATGAGCAGAAACGTAGAATCAAAAAGCGGACGAGATGATTTTATAAGGGTCAGGATCGAAAAAGAGAGTAATGATCAACTGATAGCTGTTCCGGTTTTTGGTAAATCAGGACTGATATCCACGCTGGTTGAGGCACACGGGATGATCAGGATAGAGAGAAACTCTGAAGGAGTATATCAGGGTCAGGTTGTTGATGTCATGCTCTTCAACAACTGAACTGCCGGATTGAGTTTTATAAGTTTAAAGGAAAAAGTTTTTATAGCAGTTACGGGATTATCTGGAGTATTACATGAAGCGAAATGTGTACCTTGATCTTAAGACATTAGAGGATGCAAGGGCGATATTTTTAAAAAGATGGGAAGGCAGAAAGACCCTGCCTGAAATTATTGATGTTGATCATAGCCTGGGACGCATAACCGCAGAGCCGGTTTTTGCAAGGTTTTCCGCCCCCTCGTATCATGCAGCTGCAATGGATGGCATAGCGGTCAGGGCAGAGGATACCTTTGGCGCTACAGAAAAAAACCCAAAAAGACTGCGGATCAACAAAGATGCCCTCTGGATCAACACAGGGCATGCAATGCCAGGGGGATACAATGCAGTAATAATGGTGGAAAAGCTTCATCAGAGTGATGATGAGACCCTGGAGATAAACTCCCCTGCATACCCATGGCAGAATGTACGAAAGGTGGGTGAAGACATAGTTGCTACCCAACTTCTGTTACCACAGAACCACAGGATACGGCCTTATGATATGGGAGCGCTTATCACAGCGGGTATTTTACGCATACCTGTAAGAAGAAGGCCTGTTGTGACTATCATCCCTACAGGAACCGAGCTTTTAAACCACAGTGCTATTTCTGATATAGATATCCTTCAAGAGGGGCAGATAATAGAATCCAATTCCGTCACCCTTTCCGGTCTTGTAATGGAAAGCCATGGAATACCCATTGTCCATGAGATCATCCCTGACAATGTGGAGTCCATACGTAATGAGCTCATCAAGGCCTCTGAATCTGACTCTGATATGATTATTATTAATGCCGGTTCATCGGCAGGGAGCAAGGATTACACGGCAGGTATCATAGCGGAGCTGGGCAGGGTGCATGTGCATGGTGTGGCCATGATGCCAGGAAAACCCACCATCTTAGGTGAAATAAATGACAAGCCTGTTATTGGTAATCCCGGATATACAGTATCAGCGGTGCTCTCATTTGAACAGTTTGTAAAGCCCATTTTACACAGCATGCAGGAGATAAGGCTCAGTAAAAGAAATACCATAAACGTGTATCCGTCTCGAAATATCCCCTCAAAACTTGGGACAGAGGAATTTTTAAGGGTCAATATAGGCAGTGTTGCGGGCAGGATGGTTGCAACACCCCTTCCAAGGGCAGCAGGGTCAGTGACCACCCTGACAAGGGCAGAGGGGATCATAAGGATACCGGCCCTGTCTGAAGGGATCACCCAGGAAGAGGAGGTAGAGGCAGAACTTCTGGTTGATGATGCTGAGCTGAAAAACACCATTGTTATTATAGGCAGTCATGACATAACCCTTGATATACTCTCTGATGAGATAAGAAAGGGTGGTCAGGATATAAGGGTCTCATCGGGCAATGTGGGGAGCCTCGGTGGGCTCATGGCAATAAAAAAGGGGATATGTCACCTTGGGGGAGCCCATCTTCTTGATGAGGAGACAGGGGAATACAACCTTTCATACATCAGGAAATATCTCAAGGGCATCAGGGTGAGTCTCTTTTATCTTGTCATGAGGGATCAGGGGCTGATAGTCGGTAAGGGTAATCCAAAGAATATAAAGGGGATTAATGACCTTTTAAGAGATGATATCTCCTTTGTGAACAGGCAGGCAGGTTCAGGTACACGTATACTTCTTGATTATAAGCTTAAACAATCAGGGTATACACCTGCACAGATAAAGGGATATGACCATGAGGAGTATACCCATATGGCTGTTGCCGTTGATGTTTTAAGCGGTGCGGCTGACTGCGGCATGGGCATATATGCCGCTGCAAAGGCCCTGAATATAGATTTTATACCGATGGTGAGGGAACAGTATGACCTGATAATTCCCTCTGAACACCTTGAAAATCCGAATATAAAGGTGCTTATCAAAACCATAGGATCTGACAGTTTCAAAAAAAGGGTAACAGCGCTTGGCGGATACGACCCATCTAAAAGCGGAGAGCTCTGGGTTGAGCTGGGGTAATTTTAATTTGAATTTTTTTGGTACGCACAATATAGAATTTCCAGAAAAAAGGAGAGGCCATGGGAGAACTTAAACTGCTTTCAAAGCAATGGGTTGTTGACGAAAACAATAACATCATTATTGGTGAAGGGCGAAAGAAGATTCTTGAGACAATAGAAAAGACCGGGTCTCTTAATCAGACGGCAAAGGTGATGAAGATGTCCTACAAGGGGGTCTGGAGCAAGATAAAGGCCACCGAGGGGTATTTAAAGTCTCGCATTGTGGACACAGACAGAAAGATGGGTTCCAAGCTTACCGAAGAGGGTAAAGAGCTGTTAAAAAAATATAATCAGTTGAAAAAGGAGTGCCTTGAGGCTGATGACAGGCTCTTCAGTGAAATATTTGATAAAAAAATAGTGTAAGCCTTTTTTGATAAACTTTTTAAGGATCTCAATAATTGTCGTCTAATAATTCAAATATTAAACAATGTACTCCTCCCGCAGTAATAATTGCAGGGTGGTCAGGGTCAGGAAAGACGACCTTTGTAGAAAGGCTCCTGCCGCTCCTCAAGAAAAAGAATCTTAAAGTGGGCACAGTAAAGCATCACCATGCAAACCTTGAAATAGATAAAGAGGGAAAGGACAGCTATCGCCACAGAAAGGCAGGAGCAGACCGGACAATCATCTCCTCATTAAACTCAGTTGCCATGATAATGGGCGCTGATCATGACCCCCGCCTTGATGAACTCCTCCCATTTATGCAGGGCATGGATATTGTGATAGTTGAAGGGTATAAGAAAGAAAAGCGGCCCAAGATAGAGATATTCAGGTCAGCTGTCCATGAAAAACCGAGATTTCTTCACGACCCTGACCTGATTGCAGTTGCCTCTGACACAAAGCTTGATCTCAAGGTCCCGCTCTTTGACCTTGATAACCCTGAAGGGGTTGCAGATTTTATATGTGAGTATTTTAACCTGCCCCGGATACCTTGAGCCCGATAACTTTTATTAATGCTTGAACGCCCTCTGGCCTGTAAAGACCATTGTTACCTGCGGGTTTGCCTCATTGCATGCCTCAATCACCTCAAAGTCCCTCATGGAGCCACCCGGCTGTACAATCGCGGTGATGCCCTGCTCCAGGCCTACATCAACACCATCCCTGAATGGGAAAAATGCGTCAGAGACCATGGTTGAGCCTATCAGCCCACCCTTGGCCTCCATGGTCTCAAGGTCAATATCAGTAATAATGTCACTATCCGCTTCACCTTTTCTTATCTTTAACTCCATATCTTTATATGGAAGATTATGCTTCTTAAAACAGAGTGCATCCGAATACTTGGTGTATGCCTTCATGACCGCAATCTCTGCAACGCCCACGCGGTCCTGCTCACCTGTGCCTATGCCGACAGTCACACCATCCTTTACATAGATAACTGAATTGGAGGTAACCCCCTGCTCCACCTGCCATCCAAAGAGCATATCTGCATAATCTGTTTCACTTGGTTTTTTTTCTATGGTGTAGACCTTACCCTTGTATTCCACAGTTGCGGGTTTAAAATCGGCAGCGGATCTTATAATGTTGATGGGTGACTGCTGTATCATAAGACCACCATCAATAAGGCTCTTAAAATCCACAAACCTGTTCTCCTTGAAATACTCTAGGTCGCTGATTCGGCTGATCTTTATTATGCGCAGGTTTTTGCGTTTTGCCAGAACCGGGATGGTGCCCTCTTCAAAATCCGGGGCAGCAACCACCTCAACATAGATATCAGATAAAAGGTTTGCGGTTGCCATGTCAACCGGCCTGTTGAATACAGCACAGCCGCCAAAGGCAGCAACCCTGTCGGCCATGTTAGCGCGATAGAATGCCTCTGAAAGGGTAGGGCCATAGGCAACGCCGCATGGGTTGTTATGTTTTACAATAATGGCGGCAGGGCCAAGGCTTAAATATTTCATGATGTTCAGGGCATTATCAATATCGGTAAAGTTAGTCTTGCCCGGATGCTTTCCTGATTGAATCATATCCTCTTCTGTAATGGCAGAAACAAGGCCGTTTCCCGGTTCAATAAATTTGCAGCCGCCCAGTACAAGGTTACCGTTGGTAAGCTCATACATGGCCGCCTCCTGGCCAGGGTTTTCTCCATACCTGAGCCCCTTTTCTATAAGCTCGCCACTATCTTCATCTTGTATACGCCATGTCCTTTTCCTGTAGAAAAGGGTCTGCCCCCCAAAGGAGATGGTTATCTCAGGGGGAAAGTGGTCATCCATTACTGTTTTATACATTTTTTTCAGATCATTCGACATTGGGAATACCTCTTAATCCTTATGTTTTTCTATATATGCATATGCATTATGGTTATGAATAGACTCAAAGTTTTCAGACTCGACCGCAAACCATGTAATATTTGGATCATTATTAAGTTTCAGGGCAATGTCCCTGACAATATCCTCAACAAACTTCGGGTTCTGGTATGCCTTTTCAGTAACAAACTTTTCATCCTCCCGCTTAAGCACAGAATATACCTCGCTTGATGCGGTCTCTTCCACAAGCTTAATAAGGTCTTCTATCCAGATAAACTTTTTAAACCTTACCTTAAGGGTGACAATTCCCCTTTGGTTGTGGGCTCCGTACTCACTTATCTCCTTTGAGCAGGGGCAAAGGGTGGTGATGGGCACATTTATAATGGTAACAATATCAAGCCCCCTGTCCATATTCCCCCTGAAGCAGCAGTTGTATTCCATGAGCCCCTCGCTCCCGGTAACAGGCGCCATCTTGTTTATAAAATAGGGAAAGGAGATTTCCATATGTGCGCTTTCAGCGTTAAGCCTTCTTTTTACCTCCTGGAGGATCTCAGAAAAGTTCTGGAGAGAGATCAGTTTGTTGTGTTCATTCAGCACCTCTACAAACCGGCTCATATGTGTACCCTTGTACTGTCTGGGTAGATTCACATACATGTTTATATTGGCGACTGTCTGCTGCTTTCCATTGTTTTTATCAAGAACAGTAATGGGGTACCTGATATCCTTTACCCCAACCTGGTCAATATCTATATTTCTGTGGTCTTTATGACTCTGTATGTCTTCCATTATTTTCCTTATAACAATCAGTAAGATAAGGGCCTTTTTTAAAACGCACAGGGATATAAGTCAAATAAAAACGTGCCTTAAGAATTGCTTGCAATTTTGAAATAAAAGGTATAGATTTCCCTGTCTCTGAGGCACGGGTTTATAAACCACAAATCGGGGCGTGGTGCAGCCTGGTAGTGCGTCCCGCTCTGAAGCGGGAACATTGGAGAGTTAAAAAAGGTTTCAGGGTATCAAGGTTTTTAAGTCATAAATCGGGGCGTGGCGCAGACTGGTAGCGCGCCTGCTTTGGGAGCAGGACGTCGGAGGTTCAAATCCTCTCGCCCCGACCATTCAATTTTTAAATCCAGGATTATGAATATTTCTTCTCAGAACTGATAGCCTTATCAGCCAGGCACGGTTTATCCCAGGAGCATCCTTGCATCCAGAACCACAAAACCCTTTGCCTTTGGCAGTACTTTAACAGGGTTAATATCCATTTCAATAATCTCAGGGATATCCTTCACCATTTGCGAGATTCTTAAAAGTAATTCCTTTATGGCGTTAATATCCATTAATGGCATGCCTCTGTACCCGGTAAGCATCCTTTCCACCCTGGTTTCTCTGATCATCTCCTCTGCATCAATATCCCTTAAAGGGAGAAGCCTGGTTACCGTGTCATTAATGAGCTCGGTATATATGCCTCCCGCATCACTTTCATGGGTCAAGGTTGATGAAGCAAGCTTTACTGCAACAGGGGTCCCTATCCTGTGAGCGGCCCTCACAGCCTCCTCTGGTGAGTCTGCAAACAGGGTTTCAGTGCCCTTTATGCCATAACAAGAAAACAGGCGGCTCAATATATCCCAGGGAACCCATTGGGCTCTATTTGAGGAATCAACTGTAAAGGGTTTTATGAGACTCTTACCTGCCTTTGAATCTGCATCCTTAAATTCCAGAACAGTGCCAGGGGTGGATCGTGTAATATTTCTGTATCTCACTGCGTTTGCAAGAGCCTTTACCGCATCCTCAGGAAAGGGGAAATATGGCACAAAGAGATCTTTATCAATATATTTACCCTTAAGGGCAGCTTCTCCAACAAAACATGCAAGGATGGTCTTTCCCCTCTTTTTTGCTACTGGTGCGATCCTTTCTATGACCGCCTCTATAAGGCTTACCCCTTCGCCTGAGGGCGGTACATATATGAGAATGATTGCATCATTTTCAGGGCTATCTATCAGTATGCGCGTGCATGCCTCAAATTCAGTATCAGGCGTGGCGGCAGTAAGATCAAGGGGGTTATTGATGTTTATTTGCCTCAGCACCATTTTATTCAGCCTTTCAACCAGCCCTTTAGAGAAGGGCGCGATTATAAGACCGTGCGCCTCTGCCTGATCCGCTGCTATGGTGCCCGGCCCCCCGCCGTTTGTGAGTATGGCAACCTTGTTACCCTCTGGCACAGGCTGTCCTGAAAGGAGCATTGCTGAGAGGAATAGCTCCTGCACAGATTTAACCCTGATTATTCCGGCCTTGTGGAACAGGGCATCAGTTACTGCACTCGCTGTTGCCATTGCCCCTGTATGGGTGATGCCTCCCTTCAGGGCCAAGCTCCCTGAACCCGTCAGATATGACAACCAGCCCCTTAACACCCTTTTCACCGCATTCACGGGCCATCTTTCGCACACCTGATGCAGGCACAGCGATTATCGCAAGATCTATTGTGCCCTCTATATCAATGATGCTTTTTGCCGCCCTTACAGACATGACTGTGCTGGAAGTGGCAGAGACAGGATAGACCTTCCCCTTATACCCGTTCCTGATTATGGAGCGGAAAATCAGGTTGCCAAGCGAGTCCTCCCTGTTTGAGGCGCCAATCACAGCAACAGATTCTGGCCTTATTATCCTGTTAAGGGTTTTAATGTCATGTATCGGATCTTTCTTTTTTGGGGATAGCCATTATTGTATTCATAATTTCGTTAATATCTGCATCTCCCCTACATAACAAAATGCAGGGATAAAAGCATGTTAAAAAGAGGCTGACTTTATCCCTGACTGGGGATACATTGGCCTAAATACAATAAAGAGTTTTAACATGATCACTCTCTGTATAAGGGCAAATTCCATTGAAAAAAGAGAAAATAAAAGAGGCCCCAATAAATTTTAATTTCATACCTGAGAACTATCCTGCCCTGCCAGGGTGCTATCTTATGAAGGATAAAAAGGGCAGGGTAATATATGTGGGAAAGGCAAAGGAATTGCGCAGGAGGCTCTCCTATTATTTCAGAAGCAGAAGGCAGTATTATAAGACAAGACGCATGGTGCCAAGGATATATGATATTGAGATCATAATCGTAAACAATGAGACTGAGAGCCTTATACTGGAAAACAATCTTATAAAGTTCCACAAACCCGGGTATAACAGCATGCTTAAACAGGATGATGTGGGTTACCCCTTTATAGTACTTACAGGTGAGAAATTCCCACGATTGTTGCCATACAGGAAAAACTGGTCAAACAGGCAGTATGAAGAGACAGAGGGGAAGGAAGAGGGAAGGAGGTTCGGCCCATACCTTAACAAGGAGTACCGGGATGCGGTTATGGACCTTGCCATAGAGACCTTCGGGCTCCGCATATGCCGCCATCTCCCTAAAAAGAGCTGCTTCAGGTACAGGCTCAAAAAATGCAGCGGTATATGCGAAGGCCATATATCTCCTGATGCCTACATGGATAATGTGAGGCAGGCAACAGCGCTCCTTGAATACAGGTATACCGAGATAATTAATATGCTGAAAAGCAGGATGGACGCCTGCGCAGGGGTGCTTGATTTTGAATTAGCGGCAAAACTCAGAGATAGGATAGAGGCAATAGAGAATTTTCTTGAAAAGCAGATCGTTGAAAGGGATGAAAAATATGATCAGGATATCCTTTATTTTGGTTACTCTCATGTGATGGTAATGGAGCTGAAAAAGGGTGTGCTCCTTAAGGCAGGTTTTTACAGCTTCGAGAATGAGGCAGAATTTTTGCACTCACGATACATGGAGCACGCTCCTGAAGAGATTATAGTGAACAGGCAAATGGATGCCGGGGATTTGGAAAAACATCTCTTTTCAAAAAATAAAACCCCTGTTAGAATCACCATCCCTGAAAAGGGGATTAAGTCTGACCTCCTTTTATTATGCAAAAAGAATTATGAGTATCATAAAAGCAAGGCGCAGGGCTCAGGGTGCAAGGTTCAGAGAGCATCCGCCGTCGCTAAAGCTATGGCAGGACAGGAGGTTCCGGGCTAAAGGCAGAAGGTTAAAACAAAAGAAAATATTTTCACCACCGAGAGCACTGAGAAAGTAGAATAATGGGGTAAAATAAAAAACCTCCGTTATCTCTGTGTCCTTGTGTGGTTGAAGTGACAGACTAAAATTGAACCGCAAATACGCAAAGGGCGCTAAGAAAAACAAAAATTATTTTTTAAATATATAAAAAAGATTTTCTCCGTGCTCTCCGTGTACTCCGTGGTTTACTATTTACCTATTTCATATATCAATGTATTTATTAAAACAATCAGTAGATAAGGAGAAATAAATGGGAGAGATGCTTAAGAACAGGGTAGCGGTTGTAACCGGTGCAGGTAATGGTCTGGGCCGGGCAGAGGCCATTGCAATGGCGGCGCAGGGGGCGAAAGTTATAGTAAATGACCTTGGTACAAGCCATGATGGCAAAGGGGCTTCATCAGAGGCGGCTGATAAAGTGGTGGAGAGAATAAAAAAGGCAGGTGGAGAGGCTGTTGCCAACTATGACAGTGTGGCAAGCGAAGAGGGCGCAAAGAATATCATACAGACAGCAATAAAAAACTTTGGCAGGCTGGATATCCTTATCAATAATGCCGGGATCATTCGCACAGATGTTGTATGGGATATTAAGAGCGAGGACTGGGATGCAATGGTCAAGACCCATCTCTATGGCACATTCTACTGCACCAGGTCTGCCGCAATGATCATGAAGGAGCAGGGTTATGGCAGGATTGTCTGCACATCATCCCATATAGGTTTTGGCTTTTTCGGGCAGGCCGCATATTCCTGTGTAAAGGAGGGGATAGTGGGTTTTGCGCGCACAGTTGCCAGGGATATGGGCAAGTTCGGTGCAACCTGCAATGTTATACGTCCGCTTGCAGCATGGCGGGGCGTGGCAGACAAGGTCGGCATTATGGAGGAAAACAAACCCGCGGATGTGGCCACCCTTGTGACATACCTTGCAAGCGAGCAGGCAGGCAACATTAACGGCTGTATATTTGAGGTATTTAAAAACAGGGTGGGCATCTTTACAGAGCCACAGCCGCTTGAGCAGGTGCTGTGGAAGGATGGCCGCTGGACACCTGAGGAGCTTGCAAGGGTAATGCCTGAGACCCTTACCAGGGGAAAGCAGAGGGAGGTGTACCCCAAGACCCTTCCCTACATATTTGATCTATAAAAGAGGATAATACCTTGCACATCACTGAAGGGATACTTACAGGGCCTGTGCTTCTTGCCGGGGCCGCGTTCACGGTGGCAGGCACTGCTATTGGCCTTAAAAAACTTGATTATGACAGCATACCAAGGGTTGCCATACTTTCGGCAGGTTTTTTTGTTGCCGCCCTGATACATGTGCCGGTGGGGCCTGCGAGCGTACACCTTGTCCTTAACGGGCTTATGGGGATCATGCTGGGCTGGCTGGCCTTTCCTGCCATCCTTATAGGCCTGTTACTCCAGGCAATACTTTTTCAGTTCGGGGGATTTACCACGCTCGGGGTCAATACCCTTAATATGGCACTCCCTGCATTGTTGTGCCACATGATTTTTAAAAGGTGGGTCAAAGGCCCAAATGCTCTAACCTCATCAGCCGCATCCTTCATGTGCGGTTTTATGGCAGTCTTTTTGAGCAGTATAATGGTCGGGCTCTCTCTCTATTTTACAGGGCAGCAGTTTTTGATTGTCTCAAAACTGATTGTTCTCTCCAATATGCCCATAATGCTGATAGAGGGTATTGTGACACTTTTCTGTGTCAGGTTTCTAAAAAAGGTAAAACCGGATATCTTTGAGGCGATCTATGAAAATCAGTAATAAATACAAAACAGGTTTGTCAGTAATATCTCTGATTGTCTTCCTGCTTCTTTCCCTTGCTATGCCTGTTTATGCACACAGGGTCTATCTTTTTGCATGGGCGGAGGGGGGCACAATTCACACGGAAAGCTATTTCAGCGGTAACAGGAAGGTTCAGGATGGAACCATAAGGGTCTTCAACATGGAGGGAAAGGAGCTCCTGAGCGGTACGACCAATGATGCGGGCGAGTTTTCATTCCCCTTGCCGGAGATCACTGACCTCAAAATAGTTTTGGAATCCTCTATGGGCCATGGGGCCGAATATATATTCAAAAGCTCTGAAATGTCCGGGGCAGAGAAGGCTATCCCGGATGAAACTCCCGGTACGCCTGTAGCACTGGAGACGGAGGCGCTGCCATCAGTCAATGATCAATTAAAAAGAGAGATAGGAGCGGTGATTGATGAGAGGCTCAAACCAATCATAAGGGAGCTTGCAAGGCTCAGGGAAGATAAAGGGCCTGGCATTACAGAGATTATTGGCGGCATAGGGTATATCTTCGGGATCATGGGTGTAATTGCATATATGAAATCAAGGAAAAGGGAAGGGAAGTAAAGAAAAAGGTGCAAGGCTCAAGGCGCAGGGTGCAGGGAAAAATAGAGGAGGAGATATTTATGAAAAAGAGAGGGATTTTTATTTTAATTATTTTAATTGTGATTTTTAATGGTAATGCCTTTGCCCATTTCGGCATGGTAATACCATCTAAAAGCATGGTGATGCAGGGGGATGCAAGGGATGTTACCTTTGAGATTTCATTTTCACACCCATTTGAGATGGCGGGCATGGACATGGAAAGACCTGTAAAATTTGAAATGATCATGAATAATGAAAAAACAGACCTTGTTCCTGCGCTTAACCCAAGTTCGACAAGGTAAAAAAAGGGATTTACATAGGCGAGCTGTAAATGGTTGAAATTCTTGAAGCTGGTTAAAGCT
>JAFGFM010000189.1 GCA_016931115.1 Deltaproteobacteria bacterium
AAATGGAAAGATTATGTATAAGATCTCTTGAATTAAAAGAATTAAAATCCTCACAACATAAATAAACTGACAACATAATTGGCATAATTGACAGAAAATTATTATCTGTCAATTATGACACAGTTTATACACGGGAATGACGATAAAAATATTATTAGAAAATTTTATATGATGTGCCTGGGCACTTTAAGTCAGTAATTCATAATACCCGAAAAGATATAATGGATTATGTTTAAGACTAATTTTTTGAAAAAGCAAGAGAAAAAAGAGCTGAAAGCTCAAAGTCAAAAGGGAAAACAAATTCAGAGACTGAATAAAAGATTTTAGCCGGATTTATGGCTCTTCAATTGAATGGAACGATTATTTCGCTAAAAGGCCACATGGTCGTGTTGCAGTGCTAGTTCGTATCGTCATTTCAGGAGCCTCCTTTGGCAGTCGGCTTATTTCTACGACCGCTTTTTTTAATGCGGTTACCTCTGCCCAAGGAAGAGCAACAGGCCCATGGGGGCCTGTGGTTGGAAATTTTTCTGCGCAGCAGTCAATATTAGCTGGGTCATTTTCGGGCGAAGGCTGGTGGAATGGTGCAACCTGGATTGACTTAGAGGTTCAGGATCATCGAAGAGTGAACTCAGTTAATTTTACAATACCGATAGCTGCCGAACACCGAGAATCCAATGTGTGGGGATACAAATCGGGAGACAAAGCCGCACATACTACATGGCAAAGAGTAGCTGATGACCTTGTTGAATAAAGGTTTTTTATGCAATGGACTTTTCCCCCGCCCATTTTACAGATAGAGGGAGAAGGTTAAAAGCAAAACAAGTCATTTTATAAACAGATAACTCAACAGAATCTGGAAGAGATCTTAAAGATCAGGTGTAGCTTCAGAAAAGATGGGCTTAAAAGCAATAATCGCAAAGATACACTCCTGAGTTGACTAACTTTCATACTGATTTCAGATACGTCCATTATTTAATGCTGAAATGATCCCAGCCCTTTTTAATAAGCGGTTTTCTTTCTCCATTTCTATTGATCAAGGTCATACCCTGGGCCATTGGGACTATATCGCCTATGTGTGTTACAGGGCAGTCAAATTCTTTTAGTGTCTTTTTCACTGCATCAATTTTTTCTGGTGCACATGTAAAGAGCAGCTCATAATCATCGCTTGGCGCAAGTATAAAATCTGCGGGTATTTGTTTGTACAGGGTAGAAATATCCTGAAGCGCACTTGAAACCGGGAGTCTTTCTTCCCATATCTCTGCCGCTGCGGAGCTGGTTTCACAGATATGATTAAGATCACCAGATAGCCCGTCACTCACATCCATCATGGAGCTTATCAGGCCTGAAACAGCAAGGCTATGGCCTTCCCTTGCCCTGTGCACTGGCCGCAGGTATGCATCTATCAGGGTTTTATTTTTGAGAGATGGAGAAATGCCATCTGCCAGTAGCCTGTACCCTGCGCCGGAACTGCCTGGAAAACCTGTTACCATTATTGCATCGCCCTGTTTTGCCCCAGAACGCAGTGCTATATGCCCCCTTTTTGCCTTACCAATAAGGGTTATATCTATAAAGGTATTTCCTGCTGTCTTCGTGATATTTCCCCCAATAATAGAGGCATTAAAGGGTTCAAGCTCCTGTATGAAACCCCTGTAAATCCCCTCTATCTCCTCGACTGTTTCAGATGATGTAAGCCCCAGCGTAACAAGGGCATAAAGGGGTATACCGCCCATTGCACCTATGTCGCTTATGTTCATGACCATTGCACGCCTGCCGATCTCCATAGGTGTAATATGCTCCTTCAGATAATGACGCCCCTCCACCATAGAATCACAGGTAACAACCATTTCATAACCTGGCTCTGGTGTAAAAACTGCCGCATCATCGCCGATACCATGTATTAAAAGCCCTGGTTTATGACCTGCACCATCGATTATCCGACGGATACTATCTATCAGTTCAAACTCACCTGTGTCTGATACCTTTAATGTCATATTACTTCACCTGAAAAATATTCAGTAAATTGAACGCCCAACATCGAACATCGAACGTCCAACTTCCAATGAAAAACATAAATCAAAGAAAACACAATATGATCTACCTTCAATTAAACATTGGTTATTGAATGTTGAACGTTGGAAGCTCATATTAATTAAAAGCCCATAGAATTTCGAAACCTGCGTGCCTCTCTCTCAGGATCATCACTTAAACAGACCGCCGAAATAACTGCAACCCCGTGTGCGCCTGCTGCCATCAGTTCGTCCACATCACCAGCAGTAACACCCCCTATGGCAACAACAGGGAGAGGTATCTTCCCGCTAATGAGCCTTATGCTTTCTACCCCAATTGCAACCCCGGCATCTGATTTTGTTTTTGTTCCATACACTGGCCCTGAACCAATATAATCTG
Organism: Deltaproteobacteria bacterium; assembly: GCA_016931115.1. GTDB lineage: Bacteria > Desulfobacterota > DSM-4660 > Desulfatiglandales > HGW-15 > JAAZBV01. The sequence continues at coordinate 2,407 of JAFGFM010000189.1, forward strand.
CACCATCGTTAAGGCACTTTAATGCCTCATCAATATTACCTGCTGAGCCCCCTATTATCGCACCCGGGCCGAGGAGTTTTCGTGCAAGGGGAATTGGAAAATCATCATCACCAAGATGAACGCCGTCTGCGCCTGATGCAATAGCCACATCCACCCTGTCATTTATTATAAGAGGTATTCCTGCCTCTGCACACATGGCCTTTATCTTGATGGCTGCATCTATCATCTCACGGGTTGACCCTGATTTTGATCGGTATTGTATGGTATCTGCCCCGCCTTTAATCGCCATCCTGGCAAGCTCCACATGGGAGAACCTGCTCTGGATTACAGTATCTGTTATTAAATGAAACCTGCCTATCTTTTTCATTGTCGCTCCGTTAGTTACCGATAGAATAACAGATAGAGGCGATGTTTACAATCTGTAACCTTGGGGCAATAGGTAATTGAAAATTTGCTTATTTATGTTATACAAGGACCCAATCAATAACCTCCGGAGGCGGCCTTATATGTACATGTTAAATGATGAAGAAAAGAGCATACTTGAAACAGTAAAAAGGATTACGCGTGAAAAGATAAAACCGATTGCTGCTGAAATTGATGAAACCGACGGGTTTCCATGGCAGCTTGTTGAGCTCTTTACAGAAAACGGCCTCCTCGCGCCCCTTGTGCCTGAAGAGTATGGCGGGATTGGCGCTAGCCGCCTCTTATTTTCCATGATCCTTGAGGAGATCTCAAAGGCAAGCGCATCAGCTGCACTCCTTCTTATTGCCCAGGCAGACGGCCTCTCTCCAATAATGCTTCTCGGAAATGAGGAGCAGAAGAAGAAATACCTTACGATGGCAGTCCAGGGCAAGCTTGCCTGTTTTGCTGCTACTGAACCGGATGCAGGCTCTGATATCCAGGCCATGAGGACAAGGGCCATAAGACATGAACATGGATACAGGGTAAACGGCCAGAAGTGTTTTATAACAAACGGCTCTGTAGCTGATTTCATGACACTGTTTGCCTATACAGACCCTGATAAAAAGGCAAAGGGGATGTCTGTTTTTATCGTAGACAGAGAAACAAAGGGGATCATATTTGGCAAAAACGAAAATAAAATGGGTATGAAAGGCTGCGTAAACACACAGCTGTTTTTTGAGGATATTGAGATACCCTTAAAAAACAGGCTGGGCGAAGAGGGTGATGGTTTTATATGCATGATGAAGGCCTTTGAGGTGGGCCGCATGCTTGCAGCATCCCAGGCGGTTGGGCTGGCCCAGGGTGCTATAGATGAGACAGTTAAATACACAAAGGATCGCATACAGTTTGGTAAGCCCATAGCAGCACTTGAGGCAATACAGTTTATGCTTTCTGATATGGTGGCAGGCACTGAGGCATCAAGACTCTTAACCTATCAGGCGGCATATGACCTTGATAATAACGATAAAAACCGCATAGCCATGTCATGCCCGATCGCCAAATATATGGCCTCTGACAATGCAATGAAGGTAACCACCGATGCAGTCCAGATCTTAGGAGGGTATGGCTATATGAAGGATTACCCTGTGGAAAGGATGATGAGGGACGCGAAACTCATCCAGATTTATACAGGCACAAACCAGATCATGAGGCTTGTAACAGCAAGGGAGATTTTAAAGTGATATAATTTTCACCACGGAAAGCATCCGCCGTCGCCAAGGCTATGGCGCATTGTCGTCAAGCGAAGGCGAAAAGCAAAAGCCTAAAGCAATATCTCACACAGAGGCGCAAAGAACACTAAGAAAATCAAATGCTTTTCACATAATGTTTTTTTTATTAACTTTGTGAGCTTTGTGACTTTGTGTGAGAAATGATTTTTCGTATTGAATTATGAATAGATGTTTTTCTCAGGGATCTTTATCTTATATCCCTTACCAGTAAAATGTTTTAGATACGATATTTTTGTCAACTTGACGCCAATGGGCTATGGCGGGACAGGCAGGATAGCACGGAGAACAAAAAAGACAATTTACCGCTCCTCTTGCAGCCAGGTATTTTGACACTAACTGGCGGCTTAAGGATAGTAATGTCAATATCTTGACTGTCAGATGTTGATTTTTTCAATAAAACTCCACCACAACTACTATCCAGTGTCCACCCGGAAAGAGACAAATTCCGGATGGGTCTTTCCATCCCGCCCCGGGCGGGATCAGCTAACTCTTTGGTTTAAAAGCCTTTTGCTGAAAGCTGAATGCTGATGGCTGACCGCTCGAATCTAAAAATGACAGTTTTGGGATGAACACTATCTATCTGATTTTTAATCTTATTTTTTACCCGAAAAGTTATCGGGAACCGGCATACCATTTGCAATTACAATATTCAGGGTGATTACTTTACTGTTTAATGATTACAATCTTACCTGTAAGGAGAAAAAAATGGAAAAGATAGTTGTAATGTCAGGGGGGACAGACCAAGACAGTAATCTCATAGAGTGCCTGAGGGTGCTTTTTCCTGAATGTGAGATAGATATCCAGAACAGAGAGGCCGCAAATTATGATTCATTTGAGCTTTCCACTGATGAATCTGATAATGCGGAGCTGAATGAAGATCTTGAAAAGTATCTTGCATTTCTTTAGACAGATCCTGAAACAGCCTTTATGTTTGCACTGATCCTTTTTAGCCCTGGCCGTGAAAGGGCTGTCCTGCCATAATTAATTAAAAAATCCTCATCTGTCATAGCCATGATGCTGCCGGTATCAGGCATACATCTTATCTCTGTATTGGCACTATTAAAAGGGCATGCCTCCTGGCATATATCACAGCCTAAAAAGCATCTGTTCATTAACTTGCCCATAGAGGGTGTTACCAGCTCTAGTGATTCTATTGTCAGGTATGAGAGACACATGGAGGCGTCAAAATCATGCGCCCCCTTAAGCGCCCCTGTGGGGCATGCATCTATACAGGCGGTACACGAACCGCAGAGGTCAGTGTTGGGATCTTTAAAAGGAAAATCTACCAGTGCGGTGGTCAGGATCTCCCCAAGATAGAAATATGAGCCATATCCGGGGATAATAAGCATGTTGTTTTTGCCAATAAAGCCTATGCCTCCCGAATAGGCAAAACTCCGCTCAAGTATGGGGGCTGAATCAATCAGTATTCTTGATGATGAGCCTTTGTATATCTCTTCAATATATTTGACAAGCTCTTTGCATTTTTCCTTAAAGCGTATGTGGTAGTCATCCTGAAGTGGGGTGCTGTACCTTGCGAGGGTATAGCCGTCTTCAGTTGCAGGCTTTTCAGTGGGGTAAGGGCAGGCTAAGGAGATTATTGTTCTGCAACCACTTAAGAGCTTTATCGGGTCTTCCCGAATCTCCATGTTTCTTTGCATCCACAGCATGCCGCCATTTCTGCCTGAGCTGACCCATCTCCTGTATTCATCAAAAAACAGAGGCCTTACGGGCATGGAAAAACCTATGCCGATAAAGCCCAATTCAAAGGCCCTGGCCCTTATTCTTTCAGGCATATGATGCCCTGCTAAATAGGGGTATCAAGATCAAATGGGGTAAGGCTTTCATACCCATCTTCTGTAACAAGAAATGTCTGTTCAAACTGGGCAGAGAGTGAACCATCATCAGTTACAGCGGTCCACTTGTCAGGAAGGATATGCAGCTCCTTTTTACCCAGGTTGATCATAGGCTCAACAGTAAAGGTCATACCCGGTAGAAGCTTAAGCCCCTGCCCTTTTCTTCCATAATGGGGTATCTGGGGCGCCTCATGAAAATCTATGCCCACACCATGGCCGACAAAATCACGGACAACCGAACAGCCCTCACCCTCTGCATACTGCTGTATTGCCCAGCCAATATCACCAATTGCATTGCCTGGTTTTATCATTGTCATGCCAGCCTTAAGGCTTTCCCTTGCCACATTCACTATCTTTCTCGCCTCAGGCGATACATTGCCAACAAGAAAGGTCATGTTGGCATCCGCATAATAACCATTTAAGATCGGGGTAACATCTATATTTACTATATCCCCATCCGCGAGACTTCTTTCACCGGGTATGCCGTGGCATATCACCTCATTGATGGAGATACACACACTTTTCGGATATCCCCTGTAGTTTAATGGCGCAGGTATTGCCCCGTTTTTTATGGTAAATTCATGGACAAGCGTATTTATATCATCGGTCTTAATGCCGGGCTTAATGTATCCCCTCACAAGCTCAAGGGTCTCAATAGCGAGCTTTCCTGCAAGTCTCATGGCCTCGATATCTTTTTCGGTCTTTATCTGTATCCCGTATTTTTTAAAGTAGAGGGTTTTTTGATCTTCTGGGTCTGACGGCTCCTTTTTCAGACAGCATTTTTTATATTTGAGCCCGCTCCCGCATGGGCAGAAATCATTACGACCTGTTCTCATAGATTTCACCTTTCATATGGAATACCCCTGTTCAGGGATTAAAGGTTTACCATTATCAGCTTAATTATGCAACTGAACAAACAAATTGATATTTCATCAATTCCGAAAAAACCAAGTTACCGAAATACCTTTAGGGGCAACCCTAAGTGGTTGCCCGAAGTTTCTGCCATTCTCCACCTAACCCGGGCAGGCACATAGGCCTACCCCTACAAGAATATCTACCATTTTCCCTGCGCCTAATGCCTTGTGCCTTGAGCCATCATTTATATGTTTTTTCCAGGGGGCAAATTTTAACAGGAGCACCATTCCTATAGATTTACTGCCATTCAAAATTTGATTGAATATATACTCGCTAAAAGGTATTAGACATAAAAAAATAAAACATACTTTACACGAACTTACATTTGAAACACTTTAATAAAAATATACTTAAGAAACCTCATATCTGGTGCTTTAGCACCTATTTTGCTGAAGGTTTTCCTTATACCATAATCCGGATAATCTCCTCCGTATTTTTCAGGGACATGAAAGCAAACCTTGAGGCTGTGGGGCTTACATCTCTTTTTGGATTACCATGGGTATTAAAGTTTCTCTGGGGCCCCCAGGTTGATCAATATGGAACAAAGAAAAAATGGATGACTTTAATGCAGTTTTTTCTGGCACTACTGTTTATATCTGTAGCATTTTTAGTTCCCATCCATGGAGGAATAAAGGTCATAGCACTTTTATTTTTTATAGGGTCTATTATTGCAGCCACAAACGATATCGCTATTGATGGCTACTATATGGAAGCCCTTGATAAAAATGGACAGGCAAAATTTGTCGGCTATCGTACCATGGCTTATCGAATATCCATGATGACAGGAACCGGCATTATTGTAACTATCAGTGCAATGACCAGTTGGATGATTGGTTTTTTAGTTGCGGGTCTACTTCTATTATTACTTTTTTTCTACCATTTCTTTTTGCTGCCTGAGGTTGAAAAACAAAAATATTCGATAACAGAAATAATAAAGAACTCATTCAGGATTAAACCTCTTCTTGTAGTATTTATTCTAATTATTTGTACAGTGTTCATAAGATGGATATTTTCTTGTAGCTTTTTTCAGGGATTAGAAGAAAAAGTTCCCGTAATCAAACGCATATCTATTTCAGGATGGATCGGAATTGCACTCCTTTTAGCTCTTACTCTACTTGCAATATTAAAAAATAAAATAAGCAGAATACTGATAAACAATGAAAATTCATTTTATTCCAGGGCTTTCATATCCTACATTGATAGGGAAAAAATCGGGGTTATTCTTACTTTTATTATCCTCCTCAGGACCGGTGAATTTATGCTTTCATCCATGTCATCGGCTTTCATGGTGGACCTTGGATTAAAAATCCATTATGGCTGGATATCTGGAGCCATTGGCCTGCCCTTTTCTATAATAGGGGCAATAACCGGGGGCTGGGCAATATCCAAATATTCCTTGAAACGCACCCTTTGGCCGTTTTTACTCGCCCAGAACATTACCAACCTGATATATATGTTACTGGCTCTTTTTTTAAACAACTATCTGACTATTAACACCGGTGCAGAAAACACTGTCTCTATCGGCAATTTTAACCTGTTTCTTGTTGCGTCTGTTAATGGATTTGATCAGTTTGCCGGCGGTCTTGGTACTTCAGTATTAATGACCTACTTGATGAGAACCTGTCTACCCGAATTCAAGGCAGCGCATTATGCAATAGGGTCAGGCCTCATGAATATATGCGGTGTCTTATCAGGTGTGGTAAGTGGTTTTTTAGCTGAATGGCTCGGTTACTCTTTGTTCTTCGGGATCAGTTTTTTGGCTTCTGTTCCGGGTATGATTATGATTTTTTTTATTCCTTTATTGGAAGCAGAAGAAACCATCCATAAATAAAATTTATGGATGGTTTCTATTGATTATATTTTTGCAAGAAATGTATTAGGATCAAGACGAATGTTTGAATCAACGCTGACCTTATAATCATGATCCTTGACAAGCTTTAACAGAATGCCTGACTCACCGGTCTCAAGCTGGATTATAACGCTTAAAAATTCATCCACCCTGCTGCATGGATAGGGCACACCCTTTTCATTCTTTTCGGTGATGTGCCTGTGAGAAAGGGCTGAAAACCATATCTCCACATTGAAATCCTCTGCAACCTTTTTAAAGTCCTGCATTATTGAGCTATCCACCTTTTCAAAATCAATCCCGTCGACAATAAGTATATCAGGGACAAAGTCTATCTGTGCTTTCAGGTTTTCAAGGTTTGCCCTGAGCCGTTTTATCTCAAAACTCTTATGCAGATAGGCAAGTATCATCCTGTTTCTTTCAAAAAGCATACGCCCTTCTGTATCATCATTTGTACCCAGGGCCTTTATAAGATCAGAGAAAATCACCTGGTAATAGGACTTGACCTTTTCAGGGGTGTCCTCAAGCGAAACATGTACAAGCCTCTTCTTTCTGAAAAGCATATCAAATGCTATATGTATCAGGCATGCGGTTTTTCCAACACCGGCCCTCGCCATCAGCACACCAAGGTTCCCCTTGCCAAGACCGTCACCAGAAGACATCTCAAGCAGTTTCAAAGGACTGACCTTAATAAAATCATTCATAGTTATTTCCCTCCTCTTGCCTTTTCGGCATACTGTTTTTTAAGATCCTCGGATATTGCCTCCGGCACCTTTGAATACCTGCTGAACTCCATTGTAAACTCAGCCTTTCCCTGTGTAAGAGAGCGCAAAATGGTTGCATAACCGAACATTTCGGAGAGCGGGACCTCTGAGTCTATGACAGAAAAGACTCCGTCTTCTGTTGAACTGATGATCATGCCTCTTCTCTGGTTGATTGAGGACATCACATTGCCCTGGTATTCTGAAGGGCACTCAACAGAAACCTTCATGATTGGTTCAAGGATTATAGGCTTTGCCTTGCTGTATGCCTGGTTGAATGCCCCTATCGCTGCCTGGGAAAAGGCCATTTCTGATGAGTCAACTGCATGATACTGGCCGTCATTTATAGTTATTTTCATGCCTATTACAGGGAAGCCAATAAGACGCCCCTTGTGGAGACACTGTTTAAAACCCTTGTCAATTGCAGGGATGTATTCTGTGGGGATTACACCGCCTTTGATACTGTTGACAAACTCATAGGCTTCATTTTCAGATGGCTCCATAAAACCTGCAACCCTGCCGTACTGACCTGCGCCGCCTGTCTGCTTCTTGTGGATATAATTGAATTCGGACTTTACGGATATGGCCTCACGGTATGCAACCTGCGGCATGCCTGTTTCCACCTCAGCGCCAAACTCCCTCTTCATCCTTTCAACATAAATATCCAGATGCAGCTCGCCCATACCGGAGATGATTGTCTGGCTGGACTCCTCATCAACCCTGCACCTGAATGTGGGGTCTTCCCTGGTGAACCTGTTCAGGGCCTTTGACATATTGATCCTGGCCTTGTTGTCCTTCGGGATTATACTGAGTGAGATTACAGGTTCGGGCACATATATAGAGGTCATTGAATACCTGATGCTGCCGTCTGTAAAGGTATCACCGGAATAGCAGTCCACACCGAAAAGGGTAACTATATCGCCTGCCTTTGCGCTTGTGATATCCTCCATCTCATCGGCATGCATTCTTGCTAGCCTTCCCACCTTGAGTCTCTTCCTGTCCCTTGTATTGACCAGATCATCACCCTTTTTAATAGAACCCTGGTAGATCCTCAGGTATGTAAGCTGGCCGTATGGTGTGACCTCAAGCTTGAATGCAAGGGCAACAAGAGGGGCATCGGGATTTGATTCAAGGACGATCTCCTTTTCATTGTCATCAAGGTCAAGGGCAATATTTTCCACCTCATCAGGTGAAGGCAGAAACCTTGTCACACCATCAAGCAGCGCCTGTACACCGACATTCTTATATGCCGAGCCTACAAATACGGGGGTGAGCTCCCTTGCCAGGGTCCCCTTCCTTATAGCGCTGATAATCATGCCCTCATCCGCTTTTTCTTCAAGGACTGCCTCCATAAGGTCATCTGAAAACATCGACGCCGCATCAAGAAGCTCTTCCCTTCTTTTTTCTGCTTCAGTTAAAAGGTCATCCGGAATTTCTTCAATCCTGATGTCATCTCCAAAATTACCTTCAAAATACATTGCCTTCATGGAGATCAGATCCACAACACCAACAAGATTATTCTCAAGCCCTATGGGTATCTGCATGAGTACAGCCTTCAGGTTAAGCCTCTCTTTCATCTGTTTTAAAACTTTGAAGGGGTCTGCGCCTGACCTGTCACACTTATTGATGAATGCCAGCCTTGGGACCTTGTACCTGTTCATCTGCCTGTCCACAGTTATGGTCTGTGACTGCACACCGCCTACCGCACATAATACAAGTATGGAGCCATCCAGAACCCGTAATGCCCTTTCCACCTCGATTGTAAAATCCACATGGCCGGGTGTATCAATAATATTGATCATGTGCTTGTCCCACTCGCAATAGGTTGCAGCGGAAGATATGGTTATACCACGCTCCCTTTCAAGCTCCATGGAGTCCATTGTAGCACCGACACCATCTTTGCCCTTAACCTCATGGACAGCGAAGATCCTCTTTGTATAATATAATATCCTCTCAGTGAGAGTTGTTTTACCTGAATCAATATGTGCACTGATCCCGATATTTCTAATCTTTTGTATGTCCTCTTTCATCTATTACCTCTGCTCAAAATTTGATAAATAAAAAATCGTCTTTTATATTTATTTATTAGCCTTTTGTCAACCAGGATTTAGCATTCTAATATTTTTTAAATAATTTCTCAATAATCTTTAATGCCCTGTTTCGCCTGTCACAGGTTCACCTTTTTCTGGTATCTTCCCTGTAATCGCCCATGACAGGATCATAATGATACCTTTTACCATCATAAGCGGTGTAAAATGTTTTAAAGCCCTTTTCCAGCATGCGCCTGACCCATGAAGGTATTTTATAACCTTGCGCCTCCATCAACGCTGCTGACCGTCCTGGCCCTACTGCATCCCACATCTCAAAAGGCCCCATTTCACGGTTAAAACCCCATTTAAGGGCATTATCAATGGTAATAATGTCGCCTGCGATTTCAGGTATCCGGTTTGCTGCATAGACAAATTCATCACTCCTTGTCCTGAAGGTAAAGATGCCTGCCATGTCTGAGGCATAATAAAGGGTTATGATCTTTGAACAGGTATCAGGGAATTTTTTTGACTCCTCAAGGGAGTCAAATCTGACCTGCCCCATTGCCCTGTATGTCATAGTCTCTGTGTCCAGCACAAGTATTCGTCTTGCGCCATCATCTTCAATGACCTTTTTATAAAAACCGCTCCCGGTTTTATCCCCGAGAAACCTCTTATCAAGCATGGCACTTATTATCCCGGGCACAGCAAACAGGTCACGCATCTCATCGTGGGGCAGGTTATCAAAGACATTTTCTGCCGCATGAACCAGGGTATCAACCCCAACAATGTCGGTTGTCCTAAATGTTGCGCTCTTTGCAAAACCTATGACGGTACCGGTGAGTTCATCAACAGCCTCAAATGAAAGACCCAGTTCCATCATAACCCTGATATTATTGAGGGTGGTAAACATGGCAATACGGTTTGCTGTAAAATTGTGCGTATCACCTGCGAAAACCACATTCTTTCCCAATCGCCCTTCACAGAATTCCATCAGCATCCCTGTGACTTCAGGAAGGGTTTCAGGACCAGGTATTATCTCCACCAATTTCATTAATCTCGGGGGGTTGAAAAAATGTGTGACTGCAAAATGTTTTCCAAATGATGTAGAAAATCCTTCGCACAGTCTTGATGCAGGGATTCCAGAGGTATTTGATGTGACAATCGCTCCCGGCTTAAGCACCCCTTCTATCCTTTTATAAACTGCCCTTTTTACAGCTATATCCTCTGTTACAGCCTCAATAACAATATCTGCATCGCTCAACAGGGCCATATCATCCTCAATATTGCCAATCCTGATATCCTCTGCATATACCGGCTTCAGGAATGGCTGTGGATTTAACCTTTTTGCACGCTCTATACCCCTTATAACAATACTGTTTCTGTATGCGCTGTCAGTAATATCTCTCTTTTCATCAGAGAGAGGCGGCACAAGATCAATCAGGCAGGTATCAATGCCGCAGTTCACCAGGAGTGCAGCAATATTAACACCCATAACACCTGCCCCAATAACCCCTGCCTTTTGAAACCCTTTTTTCATATGTTTCCCCCCTTTATGGTATAACCGGGGGATTGTATTGGCTTTATTGACTCATATTTTACTATTTTCATTTGACATTAACCTAATTTTAATATATTTTAGCATAGTTTATTATATCACATTTAACTTATTTAAAGAAAATCAATATGTGGCTCTACAGGGAACGCCTTAATTACTACGAAAAACTCAAGAGGTCATTATATGAGATAATGAGAGACTCACTTGAGTTGCGTTTAATCAAGGTATCACTTATTGATTCTTTCAATAACTACCTGAAAAATGATGTTGAATACAGCTTTGTAGACAAAAGCGAGTTAAGGCCAAAATCCAAAAAGATGGAAAAGGAGTCGGAACTCTTCAACACATTCATAATAATTTTCTGCGAAGGGGTTGTTGACCCGTCGCTCAAGAATTATATCCGCTTCTTTCCTGAAAATAAAGTCATAAAAAGGAATATGGATGATCTGCCAAATTTTATACTGCATAAAAATTTCAATAATAATATCAAATATTTTGACAACAAACCCTTTCTTGACTTTGTAGAGGAGCTTTCATCAATAGACTATGCCCTCCTTATCCAGCAGGACCCGACCATAAAAAAGAAAAACAGGTATGCCCTTACCCACTTTCATGTAAAGGTAGACTGGCCCATAACAGATGCGGCAGAGGACCTTGCAAAACACCTGAGATATATCCAAGGCAATCTCTATGAAAATGGTGATCAATATGCCCGGATAATGCAGAATAAACTGTTTGAATATTATGGATCTCACTACAGCGCAGGGGGAAGAAGGACAGCCGCACTGATAGCATCACAGCTGCTTCGAAGGCTTTCAGTGATAAGCACCATTTATATATCGAGTTCCGAATCAAGGACAATGGTCAAATATTCAGAGCGGGGGGTCTCTAAATTTTTTCTGATTCAGCTTACAGATGATCATATAACTGCCCTTGCATCAAAGGAAAAAATGGATGTAGAGAGATTTAAAAATGCCTATCTTTTCCCGGGCAGGGGCTATTATGTTGGTGTCTCAGAGGCTGTGTATGACTACACAGAATATTCAAGGCCCCCTGAGGATGGAAAGATCCGAAAGATCAAACCGGCCTATAACTGGCTTAAGGTCATTGATGAGTTCCTGCATCCAAGGCCTGATTCAAACCACCTGAGGCCAATCAACTACAGGTGGGTGTACTCACCGGAATAAAAGCCATGACTGTCACTTATTATTGAATCCCGGCCTTAAAAATGGTAAAAGCATAATCAATATTAATCCTGATGGTTATACCTGTGATTTATGATTAACCTGTAAACCCCGGAGTAATTATGTCCATTAAAAGATTTTCAGTTATGATGTTTGCTGTCATCTCCATTGCGTTAACCTGCACAGCGGAAAAAACACCTGATGTCAAATCCCTTTTCCCTGATATAGAGGGTTTTACCAGATCAAATGATATTGTAAGTTACAGGCCTGATAACCTTTTTGAATATATTAACGGCGCTGCGGAGCTGTACCTCATGTATGATTTCAGCGGACTTAACCTGCAGCAGTACAAGGATAAGGATGAAAATACCATTACAATAGAGATATATGATCAGAAAACAGTAAACAACAGTTTTGGCATTTACAGCCAGGAAAGGCCTTATGAATGCGAATACCTTGATATCGGGGTACAGGCCACCTACATGGAGGGATACCTCAATTTTTACCAGGGCAGGTACTATGTGAAGATAGCTGGATATAACCTTGGCGCAAAAGACAGGGAATATCTCACATCAACAGCTAAAAAGGTATCAGGATTACTTAGAGAGGAGACAACCCCGCCTGCAATGCTTATGTTATTTCCTGAAAAGGCAAAGGTGGCAAACAGGGAGGAGTACATACCAAAGGATTTCCTGGGCTATTCCTTTTTTGAAAAGGCCTTTACAGCCGAATATCAGGACACAGGCGCAAAATCCTACAAACTGTTTATTATTGAAACCCCTGACAGAGCTGCACTTGAAAAAAGTATAGAGGAATATAAAAAGGCTGCAAATATAAAGATTGATCTTCTGAAGGATGGGATACATGAAGTTGATGACCAGTATCAGGGAAAGCTTTTAATATCGGTGAAAGGGAAATACATTGTTGGCGCACTCAATCCTGAGAATGTAAAAATAGACCAGAGCATAATCATTCAGGTAATATCCAGTTTGAAATAATTTTACAAACCACATGAGTTATAAATAAAACTTTTTAATCAGGAGACATATCAATGCAAGAAAACACTATGGATAAAAACCGCAGGAGATTTTTAAAAATTAGCATAGCCGGACTCGCTGGCGCTTCTCTGCTTCCATCATGTATAAAGAAAATGCCGGTTGATGAGAAACCCAACTTCGTTTATCGCACACTTGGCAAGACAGGCATTAAGCTCCCCATAGTAAGCATGGGTGTAATGAACACCATGAACCCCAAGCTGGTTGAAGCAGCCTATAATGCAGGCATCAAACACTTTGATACGGCGGCGCTCTACGGCCAGGGTAAAAGCGAGGGGATGCTGGGTGAGTTTTTCAAGGACAAACCCAGGGACTCATTTGTGCTGGGAACCAAGGTATCCATGCCAGGGATCATGTTTGGCACCTTAAACAAAAATGCAAAACCACAGGATTTTATCAATGAATTTGATAAAGGCATGAAGCGTATCGGGCTTGATTATGTTGATATTCTCTATCTGCATGGACCTGGAAGCAGGGAGACAACCCTTTTTGAACCATATCTTGAGGCGATGAAACAGGTAAAAAAGGAGGGCAGGGCACGCTTCATAGGTATTTCAACCCATCAGAACCAGGCCGAAGTGATCAGGGCCGCCATAGAAAGCAAGGCATATGATGTGGCCCTTGTGGCATATAATTCAACTTACCCTAATGTAGATGAGATTAAAAAGGCCATTGCAGAAGGGGCAAAGGCAGGGCTGGGCATAATCGGCATGAAAACAGTCGCAGGCGTGGTTGGCGGTGGCTTTGGCGGGCCGCCTAAAAAGGCTTCGGAGCAGGAAATTACCGCTGCAATAAAATGGTCACTGGAGAATGAAAATGTAACAACTATTATACCGGGCTGGCAGACCTTTGATCATCTCAATTCTACCATTGCAGTCATGGGCGACCTGAAAATGACTTTAGCCGAGAGAAGCCTCCTGAACAATATAAATAAACAGGCAGGCCTTTTCTGTTATCAATGTGAAAAATGTGTTCCCCAGTGTCCGGCAGGGCAGCATATCCCGACATTCATGCGCAGCTATATGTACGCACACGGGTATAAAAACATGCAGATGGCAAGGATAACCCTTGATTCCATGAATCTTGGTAAAATTGCCTGCGAAGACTGCGACACATGCAAGGTTAAATGTGTAAAGGGTTTTAATGTAAAAGAGAAGATTATGGACATCGCAAGATTAAGGGATGTCCCGACCGATTTTCTGGTTTAGTTTCTTACTGAAGCACACAGAGGATATAAAAGCCATGCGCCCGAAAAGGGGCATGGCTTTTCTATTCCCGTAAACCGTACACCGCAGACCTTAAACCGAAAACCGTACACCGTTTTTATTCTACCAGCTCCACATTCCAGTAAAGATATTCTCTCCAGGTCTGAGGGATCTGCCTGAAGCCTATTGTGATCCTTATGGCAGGCACCCATGCTGGCATTACAGGTTTTTTAATCAGCCTCATTGATGCCTCACCCGGTGTTCTCCCCCCCTTTTTTCTGTTACACCCTATGCAGCATGTGACTATGTTCGCCCATTCTGTTCTGCCTCCCCTGGATTTGGGCAATACATGGTCATAAGTCAGCTCTTCTGACTGAAACTTTTCACCGCAGTACTGACATCTGTACCTGTCACGGGCATAGATATTCTGCCTGGAGAATTTCACCGGCTTATTGTTTCTTTTAACTGAATTAAGGAGTCTAACAACAGAGGGAAGTTTTACTGTAAAACTTACTGAGCGGATATTGGTGTGATACTCCTCTATCACCTCTACCTTGCCTAAGAAAAGCATGGTGACAGCCCTTTTCCAGTCTATCACCTTTATGGGTTCATATGAAATACTGAGCAGTAGCACCTGATCCATGGCTGTTACCTGTAATGGTATGCACAAGCCGGCCCTTTAAAAAATCAAATCATCACTGGTCGAGCATGCTGCCGGGCAAAAAGTTATCCGGTGTGCATGGTTAATCTGTCAGGATTTATATATCCTCTTCATTTTTTGTGCTTTCGCTTAATTTAAGACTCTCTTCAAAATCCCTGAAAAACTGGTCCTTTTCTTTCCAGTTTGGACCAAAATATTTATTGAAATATACACCAAGCCTTTCAAAAAATGTCATCCAGCTTGGCATAAATTTGTTTTCCACAAGCTCTTCCAGGAAGAATCTCAGTTCAGGAAGGGTTTCCTTTGGAAGGAAAAATACTGCGCCCAGTTGTATGGACTTTTTCAATGCATCCGGTGTGAGGGCATGGGCAGTCAGCATAACAGTAGGAAGGCCTTTTGACACCGATCTTTTTAACAGCTCAAAGCCGTTTACCCCCATGATATCAAGGATAACTATGTCATAGTTATATTTTGAAAGATACTCACAGGCCGTCTCGAAATCGTTTGCCTTGTGCATGAAGCACATGTAAAGCTCATCTTCAATGGTCTCGATAATATCCGGTTCATCATCTACAACAAGAATCGCCAGGTCGTTCAGGATGCTGTCATCAAGTAACATTTTTGAATGCTGACCTCCTCCATCAATACCCCTTTAATAAGACATACTGTGAGATATAATTACTATAAAAAAAGACATATGGCCGGCACCGGTTCTGTCGACCTTAAAAATAATCGTCTATTCTTATACGATTTTATCCAAGGAATCAAGCACGGTTTGATGAAAAAACTCTATTTCTATTCCGGCTTTAAAATAAGCATGGCCAGAGGCGGGATTGTAAGGTTCAGGGAAAAGGGCCTGCCGTGCCATTCAACATTATCGGATAATATGCCACCCTTAAGCCCGATGTCAGACCCGCCGAAATTCCTGGAATCGGAGTTCATAATCTCCCTGTAAAACCCGTTAACAGGGGCGCCAATCCGGTAATTTTCTCTTGGCGAAGGGGTAAAATTGAATACAAAAAGGAGTATGCCACCTTTTTTGTCCCTGCGTAAAAATGAAACAACAGAAGATTCAGCATCCCTGAAATCGATCCACTCAAACCCTTCAAATGAGAAATCAACCTCGTGCATGGCAGGTTCCTGATGATAGACCCTGTTAAGCTCTCTTACAAAATCCAGTATCTTCTGATGATTTTCATACTGTAAAAGATGCCATTCAAGAGACTGGTCATGATCCCATTCCCTCCACTGCCCGATCTCACTGCCCATGAAAAGCATTTTTTTACCTGGTTCACCATACATATAGCCAAGCAGGAGCCTCAGATTTGCGAACTTCTGCCAGTCATCACCGGGCATCTTGGAGATTAATGATGCCTTGCCGTGAACCACCTCATCATGGGAAATGGGCAGTATGAAATTTTCATGAAATGCATACAGGAGGGCAAAGGTAAGGCTTTCCATATGATATTTCCTGTGAACCGGGTCTTTGGAAATAAATGTGAGCATGTCATGCATCCAGCCCATATTCCATTTGAACATAAAACCAAGTCCGCCCAGGTGAACCGGCAGGGTAACACCTGGCCATGCTGTTGATTCCTCGGCTATGGTAACCACACCCGGGAACAGTTCATATATCTTTTTATTAAGGGTCTTTATAAACTCTATGGCATCAAGATTCTCCCTGCCGCCGTATTTGTTGGGCACCCATTCACCTTCATTTCTTGAATAATCAAGATAGAGCATTGATGCGACCGCATCCACCCTGAGCCCGTCTATATGGTATTTTTCCAGCCAGAAAAGGGCATTTGCCACCAGAAAATTTTTAACCTCGTTCCGGCCATAATTGAATATAAGGGTGTCCCAGTCTTTGTGGATCCCCTGCCTCGGGTCTTCGTGCTCATAAAGGTGTGTACCGTCAAAAAATTCAAGGGCATATGAGTCCTTCGGAAAATGGGCAGGCACCCAGTCAAGTATTACACCGATCCCCTCACAGTGGCACCTGTCAACAAATGCCATGAATTCCTCGGGCCTGCCAAACCTTGATGTAACGGCATAATAGCCTGTAACCTGATACCCCCATGAACCGTCAAAGGGATGTTCTGATACAGGGAGGAGTTCTATATGATCATAGCCCATTGATTTTACATAGGGTATAAGTTCTTCCGTTGCTTCACGGTATGTGAGCCACCGGTTTTCTTCTTCGGGCCTGCGCCGCCATGAGCCAAGGTGTACCTCATATATGGACATCGGTTTATCAAGGGGATTTTTGTTTCGCCTTTCGGTCATCCAGCTTTCATCATTCCAGGTATAACACTCAAGGTCATGAACAACCGCAGCGGTCTTTGGTCTCTCTTCAAACCTGAAGGCAAATGGATCTGCCTTTGTGAGCAGTACATCTTCACTGGTCCTGATTTCAAACTTATAGAGGAGATCCTGCCCCAGGTGAGGGACAAACAGTTCCCATATACCTGATGATCCGCGGTTACGCATCATATGCCTTCTGCCGTCCCACTGGTTGAAATCACCTATTACACTAACCCTCTTTGCTGAGGGTGCCCATACGGCAAAAAGGGTGCCTTTCACCCCCTGATGGGTAATGATATGGGCGCCCAGTTTATCATATATATTGAAATGATTACCCTGACCATAAAGGTACATGTCAAACTCGCTTATGATTGGCATAAATGAGTAGCAGTCATAAAATGATGACCTATTGCCTTTTCTGAACTCCACCTCCAGCCGATAAGGCTTTATCATAGTGCCGGGGGGGAAAAACAACTCAAAAAGCCCGTTCCTTTGCACACGCACGGATTTTGATGTACTATCCGTGACAAGATCCCTGATTGATACACTCTTTGCGCCGGGTATAAAGCCCCTTATTACAAGGTGGTCATTTTCATAATGAGGCCCCAGTATGCTGAACGGGTCCGCAAGATTACCTGCTGTGAGATTAGCTATCTGTTCGATGCTGAGAGTAGATGACAATGTATATCCTTTCTGTATTCCATAGAATTTCAGATTTCAAATTTGAAATTTCAAATCGTTAACCTTGAACCTTGAACCTGGAACCTTAAATCTTGAATCTATTTACGCCCATGCAACAAGACCCATTACAAAAGGATTTTCCAGTCTTTTCTTGCTGGGTACAATGCGTACAGTATAGCCAAACCGCCCGGTGCCAAGACATTCTATAAAGCCCTTGAAGAGGTGAACTCCATTATCAAGACCAGCAGGCAAAAGTTCCTTTGTCTCTCTATCGACAAAATCCCCCTTGTGATCGAGCCTCCCAAAGTAGACCTCGACTGTTACATCATCTGTTGATAATTCACCGAGGGTTATCCTTGCAGTTATCTCAAGACTTTCACCGATCGGGATATCCCGGCTGTCTCCTGACCTGACTTCTATCACAGATACACTGCCCCAGCCAGTCATGACCTTCTGTCTCCATGAGGCAAGGGTTTTTGTCTCGGTAAATCCGTTTTTGCTCAACCTGTCATACCTTGCTGAACAGGGCAGATAAAAACGGTCAGTATATTCCTGCACCATTCGGTGGGAATTAAATACAGGGACAAGATCGTGAAGACCTGCCTTCATCTTCTCTATCCAGCCCCTTGGCAGCTCATCGCTTCCCCTCCTGTAAAAAAGAGGAATAACCTCCTTTTCAAGGAGATTATAAAGGTCGCGGCTTTCTATGTTATCCTGGGCAAAAAAGTCTTCATACTCCTCGCCTTTACCTATTGCCCAGCCGTAATCACTCTTAAATCCTTCATCCCACCACCCGTCCAGAACACTCAGGTTAAGTGAGCCGTTTGCAAGGGCCTTCATTCCGCTGGTACCGCATGCCTCAAGTGGTCTTCTGGGGGTATTGAGCCACACATCAGTTCCTGAAACCATTACATGGGCGATATGGGAATTATAATCCTCCAGAAAGACTATCCTCTTGCGGAACCTTTCTTCACTCGAATAATGCAGTATGGTTTTTATGAACTCCTTTCCTTCATTATCCTGAGGGTGGGCCTTTCCGGCAATAATAATCTGGACAGGGCATTCAGGATTATTCAGGATCTTCGCCAGTCTGTCAGGGTTTTTAAAAAGCAGGGTGGCACGCTTGTAGGTGGCAAACCTCCTGGCAAAACCTATGGTCATTGCATCGGGTGTCAGCACATCATTGACTCCCATGACCTCAGTAGGGGTTGAGCCTCTTCTTTTCATCTGATCAGCAAGTAGTTTTCGCGCAAAGGCAACAAGATGATCCCTGCACCTTTCATGATAGCGCCATATTTCAGTATCAGGAATATTTTCTATCTGGGCCCAGACCCTCTTATTATCTGGGTCTTCTGCCCAGTCAGGCCCAAGGTATCTGTCAAAAAGGGCAGATTTTTCACTGGCTATCCAGGTGGGTACATGTATACCGTTTGTAACATAATCAATCGGGATATCCTCAACAGGGTGACGCGGCCATACCTTCTGCCACATGGCCCGTGAAACCCTGCCATGCAGCCTGCTTACACCGTTTGCATGGGAAGAGAGCCTCAGGGCAAGTGTACTCATGCCGAATTTTTCCTCTTCGTTTCTGGGATCAAGCTTGCCGTAACCCAGGAGCACCCTGAAATTGATGCCAAGCTCCTTTGCATACTCTTCAAAATAGGTGCGTATAAGACCAGGGTCAAACACATCATTTCCGGCAGGCACAGGGGTATGGGTTGTAAATACGGTCGTTGCTATAACAAGCTCACGCGCCTCATCAAAGGTAAGCCCGTTTTCTCTCCGGTAGATATTTATTCTTTCAAGGGCTGAAAATGCGGAGTGCCCCTCATTCATGTGTATAACGGTTGGGTCTATGCCCAGCACCTTTAAGGCCCTGATCCCCCCGATTCCGAGTACAATCTCCTGTCTAATCCTCATCTCCCTGTCACCGCCATATAGCTGGGCGGTTGTCCGGGATATTTCAGGTGAATTGAGGGGGGTGTTGGTATCCAGGAGATAAAGCGGCACACGACCCACATTTGCCCGCCAGATCAGGATATCCACCTTTTCTCCTTTAAATTCAACCGATACAGTAATAGGTTTTCCTTCAGGGTCTCTTACAAGGGTGACAGGCATGTTGTTAAAATCATTTACCGGATATCTCTCCATCTGCCAGCCGTCATTGCTCAGGTACTGGCTGAAATAACCCTCCTGGTATAAAAGGCCCACACCAACAAGGGGGATATTGAGGTCACTCGATGATTTCAGGTGATCGCCTGAAAGTATCCCTAAGCCACCTGAATATATGGGGAGGCACCCTGCAAGACCGAATTCTGCTGAAAAGTATGCTACCTTGAACCCCTTTGCAGGCAAATAATCAAGGGACTGTATCCTTGGTCTTGAAAGATACCTGTCAAAATCCTGTGAAACCCTCTCCAGCAGGGCCATAAAACCCTGATCTTTTGACAGCTCAACAAGCCTTTCCTGGCTTACCAGCCCCAGCATAAGAACCGGGTTATGCCTGCACTCTGTCCAGAGGCCAGGGTCTATGCGCCTGAAGATATCCCTTATTTCGCCCCGCCAGCTGAAACGCAGGTTATAGGCCAGCTTACGCAGGGGTTCAAGGGTAATGGGAAGATTCGGAACAACATTATATTTTTTTAATGGTTTCATAATACCTGCCTCATATAAACTTGGTGATCATCACCGGTTATTTCAGAGCTTCTTTTGTTACCACAGTAATCCCCCTCGGGGTAACAGTAAACCGCTCCCTGTCTTTCATAGGATCAAAACCGATCTCCATGTGATGAGGTATCTTGACCCCCTCACAAAGAATGGCCTTTTTGATCTTTGCATGCCTTCCAATCACCACATTTTCCATGAGCACCGATTCTTCCACACTGGACCAGCTCTGAACAAGCACATTGTATGAAAGGACGCTGTTCCTGACTACCCCGCCGCTAAGTATTGAGCCATGGGCAACAAGGGAATCAAGGGCCATACCCATCCTGGGATGTTCGGAATTATTCTGGGCAAAGACCGTTTTCACAGGCGGAAACTGCCTCTGGTTTGTGCGTATGGGCCAGAGCCTGCCATACATATTAAAATACGGGTCCACACCTGTGAGGTCCATGTTTGCGTTCCAGTAGGCGTCAAGGGTGCCCACATCACGCCAGTAACCTGAATCCCTTGCCCTCTCATTAAAGACCTCATTCCTGTTTCCCGCCTGATCGGTTTCAACTACCATATCACCTATCCTGTTCTGTTTTATATAGGGGTAGGCCATAACCTTGAGTTTATCCAGTATATAGGGAAGTATATCATGACCGAAATCCGGTTTTTCATCATGCTTCAGTATATCAAGAAGCACCTCTGTTCTGAAGATGTATATCCCCATTGAGGCAAGTATCCTTGAGCTGTCAGCGGGTATTGTCTTTGGTTCATGGGGTTTTTCCTGAAAGCCCGTGACCCTGTAGTTGTTATCCACCTCAAGCACGCCATATTCCTTGGATAGCTCCTTTCTTGCCTCGATTACCGATACGGTCACATCCGCATTATTGGCCTCATGATAGTCCCTGAACTGTGTATAATCCATCTTGTATACATGATCACCTGAAAGGATCAATATATGGGCGGGGTTCTCCTGTTCTATCAGGTATACATTCTGGCGTATGGAATCTGCTGTGCCCTGATACCACTTTTCACCTGTCATCATCTGGGGAGGCGCGACCTTAAGGTAGTGCCCCAGGTCATGACTGAAGATATTCCACCCCTGTTCAAGATGATGCATCAGGGTCTGTGACTTGTATTGCGGTAAAACGATTATTTTATAAATACCCGAGTTAATGCAGTTTGAAAGGGTAAGATCAATAAGCTTATATATACCGCCAAAGGGTATTGCAGGTTTTGACCTGTCTTTTGTCAGAGGCATAAGACGTTCGCCTTTGCCGCCAGCCATTATAATCGCGAGAGAATTCTTCATGTTAAACGCCCCGGTTGTCATATTTTTAAATCCAAAATATTCTTACGCTGATTGTTTCAGGAAATAAGACACCTGAAATGGTATGAAAATAATAATGTCTATTTTATCGGTATAAAGCCATTTTTCTGAAACGCTATTATAGATTTCATATCAATAAAAGGTCAATTAAAAATTCTTTAATTTATTCTTACTGAATATAAAAAAAGAATATAAATCTGCATTTTTTAAAGCAAAAGAATTTTTCACTTGAAAGAACATAAAAATATCCTTATCGTATTGCCCCTGTAATCAGGTATTTTACCAATTAAATCAGGAGAAAAATTATGTTGAAAATAGGTTTTATCGGCTGGAGGGGCATGGTCGGATCAGTATTAATGGAAAGGATGATCCAGGAAAGGGACTTTCATGATTATGAGGCAATCTTCTTTACTACATCCAATATAGGCGGTAAAGGGCCAGATATAGGGATGAGCACCCCGGCGCTTCAGGATGCCTATGATCTTGATATCCTTGCATCTCTTGATATAGCAGTCACCTGCCAGGGCAGCGATTATACAAAAAAGATATACCCTGAACTGAAAAAAAGAGGGTGGAAAGGCTACTGGATAGATGCCTCATCGGGCTTACGCATGGAAAATGACAGCATCATAGTGCTTGACCCTGTAAACCGTGCTGTAATTGATAACGGGTTAAAAACGGGTATAAAATCGTACATAGGCGGTAACTGCACAGTAAGCCTGATGCTGATGGCCATAGGAGGTCTGTTTGAAAACAACCTTGTGGAATGGATTACAAGCATGACCTACCAGGCTGCATCCGGTGCCGGCGCCAATAACATGAAGGAGCTGGTAGCCCAGATGACAGCGATCGGCGCTATCAATAACCCTGATCTTTCAGCGGTTGAACTTGACAGGCTCATTACAAATGAGATGAGAGGAAAGGCTTTCCCGATTGAATTCTTTGGGGCGCCACTTGCCGGAAGCCTTATACCCTGGATTGATGCTGCATTGGAATCGGGCCAGACAAAAGAGGAGTGGAAGGGTTATGCTGAGACCAACAAGATACTTGGAACAACAACACCCATACCGGTTGACGGCATATGCGTAAGGGTCAGCGCCATGAGGTGTCACAGCCAGGGACTCACAATAAAACTTAAAAAGGATGCACCCCTTGATGAACTGATAGAGATGATAGCCGGCGCAAATGACTGGGTAAAGGTTGTACCAAATGACAAACCCTCAACATTAGCAGGGCTTTCTCCCGCAGCAGTGAGCGGCACACTCACAGTGCCGGTGGGCAGGATCAGGAAGATGAAGTTAGGCCCTGAATTTCTCACGGCCTTTACTGTAGGTGATCAGCTTTTATGGGGCGCAGCAGAACCCATAAGAAGGATACTTAATATAGTGATTGAACATTTAAGTTAAAAAAGGGTTCAAGGGGTCAAGGGCCCGAGGTTATGACAATCATAAAAATAACCAGGTGCGACAAGAAGTCGCCTTTTAATATTGTTGGACAATGATCCAACCTGCTGTATCACCAGCAGTTTTATACTTCGGCATG
>JAFGFM010000190.1 GCA_016931115.1 Deltaproteobacteria bacterium
ATGGGATTTCATGCTCCTGAAACTATCTTCAACAGTCGTAAGAGACCGGTGTATCGTGATATCTCTTCTTCGGAAAGATCAAGACGATTTGTACGTAGAACATATTCTCCTGCTTTCTTTTCCTTTACTTCACCTCCCAATAGCTCAGGGATGGCGCTGTTATCATTAATCCATCTGGCGGTTTCCCAGTCACTTCTTGTCTCCTTTTGCCATTTTACCGGATCGGATACAGTTCTGAAAGGGTTGGTACTTTTATTTTTATTAAGAAGTTTCTCGATTCTTTTCCTGCATTCACTGCCTTTCCAAAAATTGTAGGTATGTTATTGATACCTTAGTAAATATTTATACCGGTTCCCGTTTACACTTGTTTGATGAGGGCATGGTGGCAAGCCATTTGCCTGTCAGTTTTGCGACAATAATTTTATTGTCAATGTTTTCACCCATGATTTATGTGGTGAAAGGAGGCAAAGGTCAAGGTAGGGGTAGTGACCATCAGCACTGGCCGAATGCTTTCTTTGCAGAGAAGGGGTTGTTCTCATTAACCTCTTCATCATAATAGTTACTTGACTTTTATTGCGTATCATTTACACTCTCTTACCTTTAGCATAAAGAACCTTCAGGAGTTAATGTTAATTACAAATGAAAAAAATCAGGATACTCGGCACCGGGTCATATGTCCCTCCAAAGGTACTTACCAATGAAGATTTAAAAAATATGGGGCTTGACACATCTGATGAATGGATAGTGCAACGTACCGGTATCAAAGAAAGAAGGCTTGCCGGTCAGCATGAGGCGACATCAGACCTTGCCCTTGAGGCATCTAAAAAGGCCCTTGATATGGCTGGTCTTTCACCTGACGATATTGATCTCATTATCGTGGGCACCATTACCCCTGATACGCACTGCCCGGCAGCCGCCAACTGGCTTCAGGCCAAGCTCAATGCAAAAAGGGCTGTAAATTTTGATATTACTGCCGCCTGTTCAGGCTTTATATATGCAATGCATACTGCATCACAGTTCATTCATGCTGGTTCAGTTAAAAAGGCGCTTGTAATAGGCGCAGAGGTGATGTCGCGGGTGGTCAACTGGAAAGACCGAACCACCTGCATCCTGTGGGGTGACGGTGCAGGGGCAGCCATTTTAACGGCAGATAATAAGGGCCATCAGCTGTTATCCACCCATGTCCATACAGATGGTGAAAACGGTAAGGATCTTCTGGTACCGGGCGGGGGATCAACGGTTACTCCCATTACAAAGGAGAGCGTGGAAAGGGGAGATCATTACCTTAACATGATAGGCGCAAATGCAAGCTTCAGGGTCGCAGTACGTCACTTTCTCGACTCAATAATGGAATCGGTTGAACATAACAAAGTAACAATAGAGGATATAAACTGGTTCATACCTCACCAGGCAAATTTCAGGATGTTTACCTCTATTGCCAAATCAATAGAGGTGCCCATTGAGAGGTTCTATATTACCCTTGACCGATATGGAAACTCATCCTCTGCATCGTGCGCCATAGCCCTTGATGAAGCGGTGAGAGACGGGAGCATAAAGGAAAAGAACCATGTCTGCATGCCGGTATTTGGTGGTGGGCTCACCTGGGGAAGCGCGCTAATTAAATGGTAATGAGGCATTCAAGATTCAAGGTTTAAGGTTCAAGGATCAAGATTCAAGATTCAAAATTCAAGATTAAAAATTAAAATCTCTGTGCACTCTGTGCCTCTGTGGTGAGATGAGATTTGAAATTTCTATTCCCCAAGCGCCTTTTTCATATGTACTAGAAATTCATCAGCGCTGATTTTTGACTCAATACGAAGTTCAGGGATCTCATTTCCCTCTTTATCAAAAAATATGATGGTGGGCGCACCGTCAATACTGTAGAGCTTTCTTATGGTCTCCTGTTCCGGCTGTTTTCTGGTAATATCAATCCTCAGGGTAGTGAAACCTTTACTTAACCGAACAATCTCCAGATCATTAAAAACTGTCTTTTCCATGTGTCTGCAAGGGAGGCACCAGTCTGCATATACATCCATGATCACAGGTTTCTTATTTTCTTTTGCCTCTTCAAGATATGTTTGATCAAATGGTGTCCATTTGATGTGCTCACTCAAGTCAATGGCTGTAAAGAGATAAAGACCGGCAGCTATGATAATAACAATCCCTGCGATATTTTTCATCAGACTGAATGACTTAAGCCTTGCGCCTGTTTTATCAAGCCATCCCAGATGGATTGCCGCAATAATCGCAAGAACTCCAAATAAAACATAGTGGATCATGGGGTTTTTTATAAGGGTGCTTAAGAAATAATACCCCATAAAAATCATGACCCACCCCATTACCTTTTTTATCCAGAGCATCCAGTCCCCGGACATGGGGAGCTTGTCTATGGCGCTGGAAAATATAGCCAGTATGCATAATGGAAGGCCGATACCTATGCTTAATACGAAGAAATAGAGAAAACCTATAAAGGGATCTCCCTTTTGCCCGACATAGGTTAAAAGCCCTAGAACAAAGGGGCCAAGGCAGGGTGCTGCGACGATCCCAAGTGTAAGCCCCATAAAGAAAGTGCCAAAATAACCGCTGTAATTTTTGGATGCTACCTTTGTAAGCATGCCCGGAACATGTATTTCCCACAGTCCGAAAAAGCTTAATCCCAGTGAAAACATGATAAGGGCAATTATTATTAGCACAACAGAGTACTGAAGTGCTGCCCCCAGCATCCCGCCTGTAAGGGCGGCTGTGACCCCAAGTATGGAATTGGTGAAGGCGAGCCCTGAGATATACAGTATGCCAAGGAGTATTGTATGGCTTCCACTCCTGTTTTCTCTGCCTCCAAAGTATGAGACAGTTATAGGGATCAGGGGGTAGACACATGGCGTCAGGTTCAAAGCAAGCCCGCCGAGGAATATCCACAGGATTGCCCAGAGGATACCTGAGTCATACTTTGAATCGGGTCTTTCCATCCCCTTGCTTGCAAGAAAGATATCCTGGTTTATCCGGTTTGTTATTGTGCCCGCTGTAACAATATTTAACCCTATCTCAACCGGTACAGTTTCCGGGGCAAGGCATGATGCCTTTGAGCATGCCTGGTAACTGAGCTCTCCTGTGATTGATTTTAACCCGGTAGCCGCCTCCTGCGCCACCTTCACCATGCCCTGCACATAGAAGCTACCCGCATAAACATCAACAGCCCTGTCAGTGTATTCAAATTTTATCTTTTCTGGTGAAGGGAACTCAATATTCTCTACTGATATTCCCTCTGTACCACTGAATGCAAGGGCAGTAGGTATTAGATAATCCTCTTTTAGTGTACCGTGAATATACCAGCCACCCGCTACAGTCAGCCGAAAGAGAACAGGGTATGATTTTACCATTTCGTATTCGTCAGTGGAGTGTATAACCTCTACAGATACTGTGGGGGTTTTTGCTTCTACTGTAAAAGATAGTAAGAGATATATTAAAAGTATAAAGAGAAAGTTATTTTTCATGGAAAGTTATGTGCCTCAGTTCAGTTAACCATTTGCATTATATCTTCAGGGGTAAAGCTGAGGTATCTGAATATCTTTTTTTCTACCTCTCTGCATATCCTGAAGTTGTCTTCTATTCTTTTTACAAGGGCCTCTTTATTTCTTGCATATCTTTCAAGTATATATTCGAGTCTTTTTTCAAGGGGCACAATCATGTCATGGTTAACACGTTTGTCTGAATAATAGATTATCTCCTGTTCTGTTACACTGTTGCAGGGCTGATAGTCAGCCAGATATATGTGTTCACCGACTATATCAGCGATCTCACTGAAGCCGTTTTTAATGCAGATCTCTTTACCCTTAACCGCATGATCAACATCTGAATCAAGGCACATGGTTTTTGCTATATCATGTAAAAGCGCGCCTGCCGATACCTTTGCAAATGAGATATCAATGCCTGCGCCGGTAAGACCCTTTGCAATCAGGCTCGCTACCTTTTCCACCTTGAATGAATGTGCCCTGATATTATCAAGCATGCCATAGGCACTCATCATTGAATTACATCTATTAGCGTCCGGGATCATAATTATCAGCGTTACCTTAAATCAACACGGCTCATTTTTTGCCGGTGTAATTATTTTTTTGTATCCTTAAAAACCAAAATCTCAGGAGCGGCTAAGGTAGGCCTTTACAAGTTCAAGCATCTCGCTTGTCTTAAAGGGCTTTGCAAGTGTCGGGTACCTGTATTTTACAATATCCTCGTCCAGCTCCTCCCTCAGCCTTCTTATGCCGAAAAACCCGCTTATATATATCACCTTGATATCCGGTGTGATCTCACGGATCTTGCTGACAAGCTCAATACCGCTCATCTTTGGCATTACCACATCAGTAAAAACCAGGTCGGGTAAAAACTGTTTGTATATCTCAAAGCCGTTTACACCGTCTACTGCTACCCTTACCTCATAACCTTCCATCCTGAAGATATCCTTGAATATCTCCTGGAGACCAAACTCATCTTCAACTACAAGTATCTTTTTTCTGTGATTTTCATTGCCATTTGGTTTTATAATATCGAAAAGGCCTATGATTTCGCTATCCTCCATCTGGCCGATCAGTATACTGAGCCTGTTCAGACTCTGCTGTGTCTTTACCGCCATATGAAGGTTTTCAGGATTAAGGTCAGGGTGATATACCTTGCTTAAAAGACGATGGCTTGACCTGATATATGAGACAACAGCCCTTTCGCCAAGCTCATTATAGATTTCCCTGGCCTTGTCATATAGATTAAGAAAGACGAGTTCTTTTTTGAGTTCTGTAAGATGGTCTGTCAATATTGGCCCCTCACTATAGTAAACGTTAAAATCGGGGCATTTTGGCATAAGAGGAAGGATAATGCAATATCCTTTGGAAGAGCCTGATCTTAAATTGAACCTTGACAGGGCAAATCCTTTTACCTATCCTGCCCCGGAAGTATGAATTCCATCAAGTTATAAGGATGCATTATCTAACTATATGAATATATTATATTTTATTTACAGGGTGATAACTTCTGTCATTTTTGTCATTCTCATAATACCCTTTTTGCTCTTTGTTCTTTTTTCGGGAAAGTACAGGAGACATCTCATTGAGCGTTTCGGGTTTATCAAAGGAAGTTCCCTTGAACAACTGAAGGGTATGCCAAAAATATGGGTTCATGCCGTATCCCTTGGTGAGGTAAAGGTGGCAAATTCTATTATTACCTCCCTTAAAGGTCTTATACCCGGCTCTTCTATTATCCTCTCCACAAGCACTGAACATGGAAGGGCCCTTGCCCTGGAGCTGCTTGGCAGTGAGGTGCCTGTTATATACTCGCCCCTTGATTTTTTTCCACTGGTAAAAAATGCCATTAGCAGGATAAAGCCCGATATCCTCATATTTCTTGAGACAGAGATATGGCCCTCATGGATCATAGAGGCCCAAAAAAGCAATGTCAGAATCGCCATGTTAAATGGGAGGATATCCGGCAGGTCAATCAAGCGTTACAGAAAGGTTATGCCATTTTTCAGGATGGTTTTATCCAGATTTGATCTCCTGAGCATGATAAGCGAGGGGGACAGGACCCGGATCATAGAGATGGGCGCAAGGGCTGAAACAGTCACAGTGAACGGGAATGCCAAATATGAAATGCTGATCAGGGGTACCTCCCAGGGGATGAATGAGCTTATACGCAGGATGCTGCATATAACAGCCGATGCACCGGTTATTGTTGCCGGGAGCATAAGGACAGGTGAAGAGGAGATCATACTTGAGGCATATAAAAAGATAATCAATTCTTTCCATAATGCCGTGCTCATTTTGGCGCCAAGGCATCTTGAAAGGATCAAAGAATTAATAGAGCTAATAAGGATGCAGGGTTTGAAATACCATTTGCGGAGCGAGCTTGTGACAGCAGGTGGCGTGAGAACAGAGGGAATCATAATTGTGGACTGTTTTGGGGAACTTTTTAATATCTACAGCGCTGGTAATATAGCCTTTTGCGGCGCGAGCCTAGTGCCCCTGGGAGGGCAGAATCCCCTTGAACCGGCAGCCTGGGGTACGCCTGTATTTCACGGGCCCCATATGGAGGATTTTTCAGATGCCATGCATCTCCTTAAAAAACATGATGCGGATATTGAGGTTCAGGGGGCCTTTGATCTTGCGGAAAAGGTCATTCACTATCTGAATAACCCGGAAATGCTTGCAGAAAAGGGCAGGGCAGCCAAAAAGGCGCTTATGGAAAGCTCCAATGTTGCAGAGACTCAGGCATCCCTCATAAAGGGGCTTATTGAAAATGGCTGAGAAAATATTTTTGGTTAGCTATTGACTAATTTGATTAATGTAAGTAGATTGCCCCAAGTTTTCTTAAAAGCCTTAAAAAACCATATATTATTAATTTTATTGAAAGGGACATTTTGAGCAGAACAGACTTAATAGAACTGGAAGGCCTTGTAACCCGCGTAATGGGGCGAGGCACAATGGAAATTCAATGTGATAACAATGTTGTAGTACACGGCGTGCTTTCCGGTCGAATGAAAAAAAATAGAATCAAGGTTATTCAGGGAGACAGGGTAAAAGTCAGTGTTTCACCATATGATACATCACATGGTCTTGTAACCTATCGTTTTAAGTAAACCCCATAATCCTAATGCAAACCTGCGCGATCTCCGCGGAAGCATTCTCCTGTACCTGTGATATTTACGTTCCCAGGCGTTTTATCCGCCTGTTATATTCAATATTGATTTACCTGAACTATAAATACAGGTGATCCCTTTGAGAATTACACTTATCAAATATATTTCAAAGGAAATCTGGTCAATATTCCTGACCTGCATGATGGTTTTAATATTTATCATCATGACCACCGAGTTGCTCCAACTGACAGAGTATATGGTCAACATGGGGATAGGTCTTAAAGACATTTTCAAACTTATCATATGTCTCCTGCCAAAAATGATCCTTTTAGCCATGCCGGTTGCCTGTCTTATGGCGGTGCTCCTTTCCTTTATCAGGATGGGGAGTGATAATGAGATTGTAGCGCTCCATTCTTCAGGGATAAGTCTTTATCAGCTGATGCCTCCTGTAGTGATATTCTGTTTTATCTGTCTTATCTTTTCATTTTTATTAACCATGTTGTGGAGCCCATATGGGGCCAGGACAGAAAAGTCTTTTTTGATCAGTATGAAATCAAAGGCAGGCTCTTTAATAAAGGAAAAGATAAAGGAAAGGGTTTTAGATTCTGACCTGATAAATGATGTAATGTTTTATGTGAACAATTATTCTCCTGACGGGGTTATGGAGGATCTCTTTATTGTAGATAAAAGACATGGCAGGGAAAAGACCTTTGTGGCAAAAAAGGGGAGGTTTATATCAGGTAAAAATGGCATCATGATACAGCTTTTTGACGGTTCTGTATTTCCTGACGACAGGGACGGAAAATCACAGGTACATTCGTTCAAGGTGTTCACCTATAAGCTTGAACTGGATGATATGGTTAATGATAAGTCAGGTCATGATCCGGAGCCTGAAGAGATGTATCCCGGAGAACTGATTGGGTTAATCAGGGCACAGGGTGAAGACAGTAAAAATAAGATCCTGGCAAACCTTACATTTTATGAGATGTTTTCATTGCCTTTGGCTGTCTTCCTTATCGGTATTGCAGGCGCCCCTCTGGGCGCACAGATCAGGGCACAGGGGAGGACCAAGGGTATTGTTATAAGCCTGTTACTGTTTTTAAGCTATTATGGTATCTTTATGGCTGTAAGAGTTATGAGTGAAAAAGGGGCAATTTCTCCTGCATTTGGCGTATGGCTTCCTGTAATATTCCTGCTCATTATATCGATCTTTCTCCTCATGGCCTCTTCAGGAAGGTTGTTTTACAGTGTTCTTAACCGGCTTGTTTACAGCCGTTTAAATCCTAGATAATACAGGTGGTGGGTATGGGTGAGCATAGTCAAAAAGAACAGAGGGTGCATGAGAGATTTCGCGTAAAGGATGGTGTCTTTG
Organism: Deltaproteobacteria bacterium; assembly: GCA_016931115.1. Classification (GTDB taxonomy): domain Bacteria; phylum Desulfobacterota; class DSM-4660; order Desulfatiglandales; family HGW-15; genus JAAZBV01. The sequence goes on from JAFGFM010000190.1 coordinate 7,992, forward strand.
CGGTAATCAGGAAAAACAATGACACAAAGCTTACTGTCGGGCAGATCATAGATATCAGCAAGGGGGGCATGAGCTTCAAATACCTGGCCAACAGTGAACCTATAGATGGCGTTCATAAACTAGATATCTACTCTTCAGGAAATGGCGCACAGCTTAAGGATATAACATTCAGGGTTGTAACCGATTTCAGGATAGATAGCCCGTTTCCTTTCAGCACTGTTTTTATGAGAAGGGGAGGGCTGCAATTCCAGGATCTGTCTGATGATCATCTGAACAGGTTTTCTGAATTTATCGGTAAATTCACTGATATTGAATCGTTGAATTAGCCTTTAGCTTCCTGACCCGCTATAGCCTTGAGCCAAGGCTTAGTCGTGGAATCCAGAGGTCTTTAATAAAGAAGACAATGATCTCGCATTTTTTGCCACAAAAAACATTTCAAGCATTATAAGGGCCGGCCTGTATGCCTGCCCTTTGATATATTGTGTTAATCGATAGTAGTCAGATTGTTTTCTGTTTTTATGGTTTATTCTTATCAGAACTAAAGTGAAAAATTATGCCCAGAATCTACGACAATATTGAAAACCATCTTTCACAAGGCATCACAGAAACACTAAATCTCTCAAAGCGCTATGATTTTTGTGTGGGGTATTCATTCGGGATTACACACATTAATAGACATTCCTTTTGAATAACATAGGAGAACAATAAAGAGAAACCGCAATATGAAGCTAACACCTTATCATGCAAAATATTATGCCAATGCGCTTTTACGAACCTCTGCTTCGGATTATATCGCCCAAAAACGAGATACCCTGATAGACAATCTTAAGGCCCGTCTCAAACAAAAGACGCAGGCAGAGCATCTATTTATGATTCGTTGGGAGGTTAGATAAGATAGCATGAGCAAAGAGCTTATTGGTGTAAGTAAACAATACAACGAATTTTTAAAAGAGATCAAGAGCCGTATCTTATCGGCACGTGTGAATACAGCACGGGCAGTTAGTAGAGACGTGATTAAACTTTACTGGGATATCGGAACAATAATCGTGTATCGCCAGAAAAAACATG
>JAFGFM010000191.1 GCA_016931115.1 Deltaproteobacteria bacterium
GGCATGGCAATACTTATCTTTTATACCCTTGTGCTTTCATTATCCGAACACATGAACTTTAACCTTGCATATATAATCTCTGCTCTATCTGTGACCCTTATAATATCAGGCTACGCAAAGGCTATCATACGCAATAAATTGTTTGCAGCGACCATACTGGGGCTCCTTGCAGTACTTTACAGTTACCTGTTTGTTATTTTGCAACTGGAGGATTATTCCCTGCTAATGGGCAGCATTGGGTTGCTGGCGATTATATCAGTAGTAATGTTTATGACCAGGCGGATCAACTGGTATGGGGAGGAGGCAAGAGATAAGGATAAAAGTGCGGTGTCATGTTAATATAGGGGCACGGCGCACCGTACCCTTAAAATGTCATTTGAACGTGAGGGCACAGTGCGCTGTGCCCCTACAGTTCGAATGACGCTCAATGATAACTATACAACTTCCTTTTAGCAGGGCGTGAAGGGTAATAAAAGATATATAACACGGTACCTAGGTCAAATACAGTATAAGGAAAATCATTACTGTTTAAAACCAAAAACATTAACTCATAAAACAATAACCATGAACTATTCAAAGATATTTAGAATTAAAGGTCTGTGTTCGTCATTCCCGCGAAGGCGGGAATCTATTTTAAAATTAAAAGCTAAATCAAATGGATGCCCGTCGGAATTTATCCCGCAATTATGCGGGACGGGCATGACGGCTGAATAAGCTTTTTTTGTTAATGTATAGAAACGTGCCCTTGCTTTATTTTGAACACCAATGAAGGTAAATAAATGGATATTACATTATTCTTTCTTGTTGTTATGACCTTTGTCATTCACATGATCGGCACCCTTGCCTATTCGGTGAGGATATCGGGGACAAGGACAGGTACAATCGCCGTATCATTTGCCCTGTTTAATATAATGGTGCTCGGCTCCAGGACAGCAAATACCTTTCAGGGACCCCTCTTGGCAAAAAGGGTTGAAGAGAACCTCGTCAATGGAATTATAAGCGGGGCTGTGACGGATTTCCGGCTTATGCTGTTTGCAGCATCAGCAGCAACAATTTTCGGCATATTAATCACCCCTACATTTCAGCGCTTCTTTACAAAGGCAGTGGAAAAATTCAGGGCGTATCATTCCTTTTCGAGGCTGTTTTTTATGGGATTTACTCGTGCAGGGTTTTATCACATCAGGAGTTCAATAAAGATTCCTTCAAAAAGAAATTTTCTATTTTTCAGAATTAGCGACCATATCCCTTACAGATATATATTCTATAATGTTGTTGCTACAGCAGTATGGAGTACCGGGGTCTTTTCAGCATTATATGCAGGTTACCTCAATCCTGAAGTGAGGGTAACATCGAGTCAGCTTTCGTCAGTTATCAATGGGGTTGCAACAATAGTTCTACTTATTTTTATCGACCCCTATTTTTCATTATTAACAGACGACGTGGCAAGCAATAAAATCGGCCAGCCATATTTCAGGCGTTCCATCATCTGGCTTGACCTGAGCCGCCTGGCCGGGACATTACTGGCGCAACTGCTCCTGGTACCTGCTGCCATGATTATCGTATTTATCGCAGAGAGAATCTGACTCAAGGATAAAAAGTTTTCTTAGTGTTCTTTGCGCCTCTGTGTGAGATATTGCTTTAGGCTTTTACTTTTCGCCTTAACTTGACGCCTATGCGCCTGCGCGGGAATGACGAAACAGATGCTTTTATGATAAATATACGATAATACTTCATTATAGGTTTCTAGAAACAATACAATATTTTCGTAGAGTGGGGTTTTATACCCCACCAAAAAAGGTGGCATGTAAAATGCCACCCTACAATCTTATTGCGTAAAAATATTGATAGCAAACTCAAAGAGAAGGTATAAGAATGGAGATCCGCGAAATAAGATCAGATGAACTTGATTTGCTCCGTGCTCTCCGTGTACTCCGTGGTAAAAAATATTACCAAATGGTAATGTTTCAGTCATATTGCGGTTATGTTTTTATGGTATAATCTCACAACTTAAACAAGGAGGAGACCATGAAAAAGAATATTACAATCCCTGCAATCCTTTTCATTTTTATCTCTCTTTGCATCCCTTTAATCTCTGAAGCCCAGCAGAGGGGCTGGTATGGCCGGGGGAGAGGTCCCGCGTCCAGTGAAACATTACCTGTCCCAAAGGATGCACAGGAGAAAAAAATACTGGATGTGCTTGATGAGATTGCAGCAAATCAGAGAGGCATGCTGAATGTCCCGATGGATGATGGAAGGCTGCTTCGTATACTGGCCGAGACCATGGGTGCAAAACATGTTGTAGAGATAGGCACATCAAACGGTTATTCGAGCCTCTGGCTGTTACTTGCCCTGCGAACCACCGGGGGCAAACTCACAACATTTGAGATCGATCCGGACAAGGTGAAACTTGCTACTGCTAATTTTAAAAAGGCGGGGGTAGAAAACATAGTTACCATTATTGAAGGTGACGCCCATAAAGAGGTGGCAAGGGTAAAGGAACCCATAGATATACTCTTTCTTGATGCAGACAAGGAGGGATACCTGGATTACCTGAACAAGCTCCTTCCGCTCGTTCGCCTCGGAGGGCTTATTGTCTCCCACAACTGGGATGCAATGGATCAGGATTATATTGACAGGCTCACAAAAATGGCTGATCTTGAAACCATTATCCAGAATATACAGTCTGGAGGCGTTGGTGTGACATTGAAAAAGCGGTAAGAAGTTTTTACCACGGAGAGCACGGAGAAAAAACTACAGTCAACGTTAATGTTTTAACCGACTTAATTTGGGCACTAGAGGTTATTAAGAATTTTACCAATTAGTCAGGAGCAGGTTAATGCGGATTCTTCTGGTTGAAGATGACATAAAGATAGCCTCTTTTATTACAAAAGGTCTCAAGGAGGCGGGTTTTGTTGTTGACCATGTTGCAGACGGTGAGGCAGGGCTTGATCTGGCATCAAGTGAATCCTATGATGCGGCGATCATTGACATAATGCTCCCAAAACTGGATGGCCTTTCCCTCATTGACCAAATTAGATCAGGCGGAAACAAAATGCCTGTCCTTATCCTCAGCGCAAAACAGTCTGTGGAAGACCGGGTTAAGGGGCTCCAGACAGGGAGCGATGACTACCTGACCAAGCCCTTTGCCTTTTCAGAACTGCTTGCCCGCATCCATGCCCTTATAAGACGTGGCAGCAATCTGTCAGACACATCACTCCTGGAGATCGCTGACCTTAAGGTCAATCTCCTCACCCATGAGGTAACAAGAGGTAATGAAAAGATTGATCTGCAACCCCGTGAATATGTGCTTCTGGTCTACCTGCTCCGCAATAAGGGGAAGATTGTCTCAAAGACCATGATCATGGAAAATGTGTGGGACTATAATTTTGACCCCCAGACCAATGTTGTCGAGGCAAGGGTGTGCAGGTTAAGGGATAAGATAGACAGGGCCTTTGACAAAAAACTGATCCATACTATCCGTGGAGTCGGGTATGCAATTAAAGAATAGGTACAGGTTCCTTCATACCCTCTCCTTCAGGCTGACACTATGGTACTCTTTCATATTCTTTATCTTAATACTCCTTGGATTTTTTTTCTTTAATCTTCTTTTATCATCCAGCCTCAATAAGGAGCTTGACCAGAGCCTTTTAGGTGAGGCAAAAGAGATCTCTTTACTTCTGGAAAGAAAGAGCATTCATCATGTCAGGAGCGCAATGCAGCTTGAGGCTGAATCAGAAGGGGTTCAAAAGGTCTTTTACAGGCTTATGAACAGAAATGGCGATACCATTGCCTCCACAGATGCTACCCGCTGGAAAATAGGCCCTGGTAGAAAGGCGATAAACAGCATCCTTGGCGGGGATGAACATTTTTTTGAGACCATATCCATCCCCGGAAGCGAGTATGAGGCAAGGGCATTATACAGCCGCCTTGGTAAGGATCATATCCTGCAGATAATGATTACCACAGAAGAGACATACCGGTTCCTTGCTGTTTTCAGGCAGATCTTCATGGTCATTATGGGGATCATGTTCATCCTTTCAACAGTGGTAGGGTGGTTTATGGCCCGGCGTGCGCTCTCCGGCGTAGAGGAGGTGACAGAAACTGCCATCCAGGTAACAGACGGGCTCTTTGATAAAAGGGTAAGGATAACAGGGCAAGGTGAAGAGCTGGACAGGCTTGCCACCACCTTTAATTTGATGCTTGAGAAACTCCACACCCTCATAACTGACATAAAAGAGACAAACGACAATATTGCCCATGACTTAAGGAGCCCTGTCACAAGGATAAGGGGTATTGCCGAGACAACCCTTATGAGCGCAAGGTCTGATAAGGAATATGAGGCAATGGCTGGCAGCATAATAGAAGAATGCGACGGCCTGCTCATAATGATCAATACTATGCTCTATATCTCCCAGGCAGAGGCAGGCGTTTCAAAACTGGATATCAGCGATGTTGATCTTTCTCAAATTATCAGTGAGGCCTGTGAGCTTTTTCAGCCAATTGCAGAAGATAAGGACATTAAGATCATACAGAAGACAGAAAGAGCCATCGTCATGGCAGATAAAGAAAAAATTCAGAGGGTGATCGCAAACCTTCTGGATAATGCCTTGAAATACACACCCGAAAATGGTGCTGTTACATTCACCATTATAGAGGATCATGATAAGATGACCGTTTCAGTGGAAGACACCGGTATCGGCATATCGTCTGAAGACCTGCCCAGGGTCTTTAACAGGTTCTACAGGTGTGACAGCAGCAGGTCTCTTCAGGGTGTGGGGCTGGGTCTGAGCCTTGCAAAGGCCATTATTCAGGCACACCACGGCGAAATATCCGTATCAAGTGAGCAGGAAAAGGGCAGCGTGTTTACCTTCACTATCCCAAAGGCTACTTTATGAAAATTTCACATCTCTTCAACACCTTCCCTATCATTACCAAATGATAATCTTCCGGTCATTATCCGGTAAGGTTTTTGTATTATCAATTTACTTGAGATTATAATAAATTTATAGAACGTAATAAAATATCGTGACTGCCTAAAGCGTTGTCATGTTAGTAACAACTCCTTCATCCTAAATCCACGATATTGTTACAATATTACCAGAATAAAATATTTCGTTATTGCGAGATAAGGTGTAATGGGCATCTTACAAAAAAGTATAAGATTATTATCCAAACTTATTCCTGACAATATCAGAACCGTGGTAATTTTGGTCCTTTTCCTCTTGTTCGTAACCAACTCAAGGGGAGAAGACAATCCAACCCAGACTTCAAACAGTCCTGGGGCTGAACAGTTAACACCTCAAATGCTTGAGGCGCAAAATGCGATAATCGGCAATATTATTATAGAGAACCAGAATGTCTTTGATCTTGATAATCCATTGGAAGACCGGTGGCTATATAGAGCAGCCAACTTCCTGCATATAAGGACGCGGCCAAAGGTTATTCGCAGGCAACTATTATTCAGGGAGGGTGATACCTACTCGCTGCGTGATACCGAGGAAAGCGCGCGCATTCTTCGCAGCAATACATATATTGGAGACGCCACTATTGAACCGGTAAATTACATGGATGGTGTCGTTGACTTGAAGGTAAAAACAAGGGATGTATGGACACTGGGTGTAGGCACTTCGTTCGAAAGAAAAGGCGGTAAAAATAGTGGCGGGTTTGGGATTGAGGAAGATAACCTGCTGGGCACCGGCACCTCAATAGCCGCCAATTATAAATCAACAGTCGATCGTGATGAAAAGATGTTAAACCTTGCGAATAAGCATCTTGGCGGAAGTCTGTATGAAGCTGCCATTACTTATGCAGATAACAGTGATGGTTTTGTGCGTTTCATTAGTTTTGGTAAACCCTTCTTCTCCCTTGACAGCCGTGAATTCATAGGTGGTTCTCTCATGTCTTCCCGGAGGGTAGATTCCCTCTATGACCGCGGTGATACTATATCAGAGTTTGATCATAAGCTTAAAAATTATGAGATGAATATCGGGTGGTCAAAGGGGCTTATAGGCGGATGGACCCGGCGTTTATCAACCGGTATTGTATATGAGGATCACAGATTTAGAGCAACCCCGGATACATTGTCTGAGTCTCTATTACCGAAAGACCGTGAATATCTATTCCCCTTTCTGGATCTTGAAATTATAGAAGACAATTATGAGACTGTAAGTAACTTCAACCAGATTCATGAAACCGAGGATCTCCATTTAGGAGCCCATTTCAAAATAAATATCGGCTATTCGAATGAAGCGGTGACCTCTTCAGATAGCGGATTCCATTTTAATAGCGCCTTAAGCAAAGGGCTTCAGTTAGGTGAAACTAATACCATACTGCTTGGGTGGCAGCTTGGTGGCCGTCTTATGTCCGAAGGCAGTGAGGATATCAGGCTCTCGACCTATACTAATTACTACTGGCGGCAATCATCTCACAGGATGTTTTATGCAGGCTTGAAAGGCACAGTCGGTAAAAAGCTTGATCTGGATAATCAGTTACTGCTTGGTGGTGATAGCGGGCTTAGAGGCTATCCCCTTCGTTACCAGGGTGGCAATGCATCTGCGTTATTAACCCTTGAACAGAGGGTATATTCAGACTGGTATCCGTTCCGGCTCTTCCGGGTTGGCGGGGCAGTATTCTTTGATGCAGGTCGTACCTGGGGTCCTAACCCTGTAGGGGCTGAAAACCTTGGCATGCTCAAGGATGTCGGAATCGGTTTAAGAATAGGTAATTCCCGTTCTGGTATAGGCCGCATGATCCATGTTGATCTGGCGTTTCCACTGGATGGTGAATCGGATATAAAAGGTGTGCAGATTGTGGTAGATACAAAGATAGGTTTTTGAGCGGCGTTTCTCCTGCTTTTCCAGCATCTACAAAGATAAGCTCAATAAGCAGATGAATTTACCTTTACCCTTCCCAAGACCCCTTTATATGAGTTTCAAATCTACCATTACACCCCCGGACATTACCAAATGGTAATATTCCGGTAATTGTCCGGTAAAGTTCATATCTATATAGTCAGGGAAGATTGTAAAAAACATAAAAAGGAAACAGGGGAATATGCCCGTAATCTCAAAATCTGTCAGATATATAAAAGGTTATTCAAAAATATGGATGATCCTTCTATTTTTTATTATCTTTTTTTTCGCTTTCAAAATATACCACCACGCCCTTCCGCTGCCTGAGGGAAAATGGATTTATTCCAATATGAAAAATATTCAGGTTAAAGACCCTGAACATTTTTCATTTGCAGTATTCAGCGGGAATCGGTTTGGCAGGTATATTTTTGAAGAGATGCTTAAACAGGTTGATCATGATCCTGATATCGCCTTTGCCATTGACCTTGGTGATGCGGTTTTAAAGGGTGGAAGAGGTCATTACCACCACCTAATTAAACAGATAGATGATAATCTGGGGATACCCCTTCTTACTGTAATGGGCGATAATGAATTAAAAGGTGGCGGCAGGGAGTTGTACCAGAAGGTTTTCGGCCCCCTGTTTTACTCCTTCAAGGTCGGGAAGAACTGCTTTTTTGTCATCGATAATGTTGAAGAGGGCGGAGTTGACCGGGTGCAGATGGAATGGCTTAAAAAAGAGCTTGAGGGAGCAAAGAATTATGACAGCAGGATCATATTTATGCACAGGCCCCTTTATGATCCAAAGGGCCCCAGGGTTAGCCAGTATCTGCCTGAAGAAATGTCATCAAGACTTATTGACCTGTTCCTTGGCCATAATGTGACTCATCTCTTTGCATCGGATATAAATGGCTATTATGAGGGTGAAATTAAGGGTATTCCCTATACTATTACTGGTGATACAGAGGTAGCACCGGACAACAAGGAAAGAAAACAACCATATTTTTATTTCCTTAAGGTGTATGTGGAAAAAAACACTGTAAAGGTTGAGGCCAATAATGAGTTTTTAAAAGGCTTTTCACATATAAACAGGGTTGACAACAGGGTCATGTTTTTTCTGGATAATATCGTTATGACCCGCTGGCTCGAACTCTCTCTAATCGTTTTTGCTCTGTTAATATCTGTGTTTTACATAATCTATAAACAAAGGGCCAATAAAATAAATGAAGAATAGTTTTTTCAGGAAAAAATTCAATGGAATAACGGCATCTTTGAGCAACCTGGAGATCAGGGGTTTCTGGCTTATCATCCTTACAGCCCTGTTCCTGGTATTGTTTGACAATTTTACCTTTTTTAAGAATGTTACAACTATCTATCCTCCTTCAATCGGCAACATAGTTTTTTGGGGTTCCACTTCTATTGTGTTAACAGCAGTAATAATAATGGTTCTTTCCCTTTTTTGTTATAAATATACAACAAAACCTGTGCTGATTATCATCCTGATTACCTCTTCCATTGCCAGTTATTTCATTAATAATTACAATGTGTTTATTGATGAAACCATGATTCAGAATGTTATCCAGACAAGTACCGGCGAAGTATCTGACCTGTTAAACATTAAACTGTTTATTTACCTGGTTTTTGCAGGGATCTTGCCATCGATTGTTATCTGTAAAATACGGATCAAATATAAAACCTTATTGAAAGAACTGCTTTCTAAAGCAGCTGTCTTTGGTGTGGCTTTTTTGATTATTATTGCAATGTTTTTCCCTTTGAGTGATTTTTATTTTTCCTTTTTCAGAGAACATAAACAACTGAGATATTACGCAAATCCCACATCCTATATCTATTCTATCAGTAAGTATATTGCCCATCATCTTGACATGGGCGAAGTGACAGTAAAGCCCATAGGCACCGACGCGAATATTCCTGAAACGGATGCTGACAGGGAACTAATAATACTTGTGGTTGGGGAGGCCGCCCGCGCAGACCGGTTTTCACTTAATGGTTACAATAAAGAAACTAACCCGCTGCTTAAAAAAGAAGATGTTATAAATTTCCCTGACGTCCACTCCTGCGGGACATTAACAGCAGTTTCTGTCCCATGCATGTTTTCTATTTTTACGAGGGAGGAATACTCTGAGAGCAAAGCTGAATCTACCTACAATATTCTTGATGTCCTAAAAATGGCAGGAGTCAATATCCTGTGGAGGGATAACAACTCAAGCTCAAAGGGAGTAGCTGACAGGGTGACTTATGAGGATTATCAAAACCCGGATAAGAATATGATATGCAATCCTGAGTGCAGGGATGAAGGGATGCTTGTTGGCCTCCAGGACTATATTGACAGCAAAAAATCAGGGGATATTTTAATCGTCCTGCACCAGATGGGGAATCATGGCCCTGCCTATTATAAAAGATATCCTGAATCCTTTGAGAGATTTAAACCCGTATGCAAAACCAATCAGTTTGAAAAATGTACCAGTGAAGAGATCAATAATGCATATGATAATGCTATTCTTTATACTGATTACTTTCTGTCAAAGGTGATAGATTTCTTAAAACAAAACAGAAAGTTTGAGACAGCCATGTTTTATATCAGCGATCATGGTGAATCCCTGGGTGAAAACAACCTTTACCTGCATGGGGTTCCCTACTTTATGGCCCCTGAGGCACAGACACACATCCCTGCAGTTATGTGGTTTGGTGAAGGTTTTAAGATTGATAAAAATATCCTTAAAAAACATGCTGATGAGGAATATTCCCAGAATAATATTTTTCATACCCTGCTCGGATTAATGGAAGTAAAAACAGAGGTATATGATAAGAATAAGGATATTATAGAAGCGGCTTCTGATATTGTATCAGAAGAAAATAAACACCTTTAGTCAGGAATAATAAAAAATGCAAAATAGATCACTCAATCCGGCGGGGCATGAAAGACAAAATAAAAATAAGCACCTGGAAATATCCTGTTTAAAACTGATTTTTCTAACATCTATATTCCTTGTGGCGTTTGATAACTTTGCCTTTTATAAAAATGTTACAGAGGTCTACCCTGTTTCTATCAGCAACATAGGCTTTTTATGTTCAATATCTGTTGTATTGATATCTGTATTGGTATTATTATCTTCATTCTTCTGCTTCAAGTACACAACAAAACCGATATTGATAGCTATCCTGCTGCTCTCCTCACTTGCCAGCTATTTCATGAATAATTACAATATAGTCATCGATGAGACCATGATTCAGAACACCATCGAAACAAATACCGGCGAGGTGTTTGACCTCTTAAATATAAAACTTTTTAGCTACCTGCTCTTTGCCGGTATTCTTCCATCGATTATTATCTATAAGATAAAGATCAAATACAGGTCATTTAAAAAAGAGCTTCTTTCACGGCTTTTAGTTATTCCCGGCTCACTTATCATCATAATTATAGCGGCCTTTCCGTTAAGTGATTATTACACCTCATTCCTGAGAGAACACAAGCCTTTAAGGTACTACACAAACCCGGCATATTTTCTCTTCTCAACAGGGAAATTTATCGCACAAAGCTTACAGGGAGGAGCAAAGATCATTACACCCATAGGAGAGGATGCCAAAATACCTGAAACAGATGTGGACAGGGAGTTGATAATCCTGGTAGTAGGAGAGGCAGTAAGGGCTAACAGGCTTCATATGAATGGCTATGAGAGAGAAACAACCCCCCTGATTGAAAAAGAGGAGATAATCAATTTTCCGGAGATGTATTCCTGTGCCACCACAACATCGATCTCTATCCCCTGTATGTTTTCAAATTTAACGCGCGGTGGTTATTCTGATAATAAAGCTCAGTCAACCTATAATATCCTGGATGTATTGACCACTGCCGGTGTTAATATTCTGTGGCGTGAAAACAACTCTAGTTCAAAGGGTGTGGCCGAAAGGGTGACCTATGAAGATTATAAAACCCCCGAAAAGAATACAATATGTGACCCTGAGTGCAGGGATGAGGGGATGCTGGTTGGATTGCAGGATTATATAGACAGCAAAATATCGGGGGATATATTGATAGTCCTTCACCAGATGGGTAATCACGGCCCAGCCTATTACAAGAGATATCCTGAAGCCTTTGAAAAATTCACGCCTGTATGTAAGACATCTCAGCTTGAAGAGTGTTCCCCTGAAGAGATCAGCAATGCATACGATAATGCTGTGCTTTATACAGATTACTTCCTGTCAAAGGTGATTGCCCTTTTAAAGGAGAACCCTCAGTTCGAGGCAGCCATGTTCTACCTCAGTGATCATGGTGAATCCCTTGGTGAAAACAGCATATACCTGCACGGACTACCCTATTTTATGGCACCTGAAAATCAGAAGCATATCCCTGCAATCATGTGGTTTGGAGACCGTTTCAATATCGACAGGAATAAGATGAGAGAGGTCGCTGGAGAACAGTATTCACAGGACAATCTGTTCCATACATTGCTTGGACTTATGGAGGTAGAAACCTCTGTGTATGATAAGGATATGGATATCATTAACTATGCCACTGTTAGTATGAGTGAAGAATTACAATCAAAAGAAAGGAATTAAAATGAATCGATTTATTTTTAACAAACATAAAGCAGGCCTTCAAATGGCTATTATCTTTTTTCTTATATTTTTTACATGCACCTTTTGTTTTGCTTTAGATGAAGCGCCAGCTCAAAAGGCAAAGGAGGCAAATGTCTTTACTGCAGAAGATATTGATAAAATGAATGTGTCAAATGTCTCTGAAGTTATTGAAACCATTCCCGGTGTGACAACAGTTGGTGACGATGATGTTTCAATCAACGGGTCTATGGAGGTACTTGTCCTTCTGGACGGGCGAAGCATTAAAGACCCCATATCAGGGCGTATCAAGTGGGATCAGGTTTCGCTTAATAACGTCGGCAGGATCGAGGTAATCAAGGGAGGGGGCGCCGGTTATGGCGAAAATTCCAGCGGAGGGGTTATCCTTATTACCTCAAAACTTGCGGACAACTTTAGAGGAAATCTCGAAGTTGCAACAGGAAATATGGACTACAGGGCGGTAAGCGGTGATATCCAGACGCAGGTTAAAGGCATAAAGTTAGGAGTAATGGGCGGGTATGAATACGATGACGGATGGCGCGAGAATGAACACAAAGAGGTAACAAGAGGAGGGATTAATCTTTCCTATTCGCCTGATCCTGACCTGGTAATTGCGCCATCCTTCAGTTACCTCAAGGATATAAAGGGGCTTGCAGGCCCCTATTTCGCACCCACTCCATATAATGAAGTCACCTATGAAAGCTATTCGGGCACACTTTTTTTTAAACTAAAAAAAATAAATATCAGGTCCATTTACACTGATTCCATGGACCAGAGTATTGATGCCCCGCCGGCACTCATTCCTCACAATATTAAAATCACTCCTGAGATATTCAATCAGGAGATTACTACTGATTTCTCTTTCGGTGAAGGCGGGATACTAAACCTTGGAGGAGGGTATGAGCGAGCAAGTGTCGGCATCGAGACAAATATAGATAATATCCAGTTGCCCTATTCTGAGCACAATGAAAATAAGGAGTGGGTGTTCGCTACCTACAAACATGAATCCGGGAACAGCCCCTTCTCATATTACCTGGGCCTAAGGGGGACCCGGTACAATAATTTTGATGACAGCCTGAATCCTGAATTGACACTTGGGTATAGAAAGGGGAACTATGGCGCAGTTATTGGATTCAATCTCACTGACAAACTTCCGAGCTACAAAGACAGGTATCGCTCAGACGCCTTTGTCATCGCCAATCCGGATCTGGAGAAGGAAAGTTATACTAACTATAAGCTAACTCTGTTTTATTCACCTTTTGATGCCATATCTTTTAATGTCAC
>JAFGFM010000192.1 GCA_016931115.1 Deltaproteobacteria bacterium
CAACACGTCATTCCCCGACCCCGATCGGGAAATCCAGTTTTTTGATTTGTTATTACTTGTCCACCTCGGGTGAATTTGGCTTTGTCCAATGTCAAGGGCTGACCCCAATTTTCACACTGTCCTTATATCATATCCATTCTCAAGTAAATGTGTGGCAAAAGAATGCCTGAAACTGGATCGGAAATCTATTTACTCTTTTCCCTATCATACTGCATCATCTATTTGTAGGCTCTAAAACTCTGTCATAAGAATAACTTATTCAAAATATGTTAAATTTGGATTAACTCAAGTTAAGAGAATAAAAATCAGGAATTTCCTGATGGACAGTTATTTTTTAGCCTTTTATATTCCGTCTCAATACTTAATTGACCATGAGTCTTCTTATATTGGAGAAAAAATGATTATGGAAAAATTTCTTCTGTTTTTCATCCTCTTCACACTGTTTTTCTGCTGCAATACCTATGCAGATGATTCTTTGCTTGATAATGGAATATTTGAAGGATTACCTGGGCCTCCGGGTCTGTCAGAAAAACCGGTAAAATTTGAGCCTGACCCGGACGACACAGACGGGGATCGCCTCTCTAATGCAGATGAAGAGAAATATGGCACAGATCCATATGACCCCGATACAGATGATGATGGTATGACTGATTTTTTTGAGGTCACAAATGGCACAGACCCGACTATTCCCAACTCTATAGGTTACCTTGAGGTCATTGATCTGGAAAAAGGTAATAAACCTGTTCCTCCCTCAGATGATAATAATGATAAAATTGATAAGGATTATTTAAATATCCTGCCCGGAAATATCAACGAGACAACACCGGATAATCCAGATGAATATGAAGAATATGTTCCCCCTGATGCTGGAATAGATTTTGACCCCATCCCTCCACCCTGGGATGATATCAGTGATAAGGATAATATCGACAAACAGAATGACCGCTCAGAAAATAACAAAGAAGCAGGGCTTAACAGATCTTCCACTGGCTTTGACCTGACCCCCATTTTTATGCTGCTTCTCCTTGATGAGGATTCAGATTCAGATGGTCTTCTGGATACATGGGAGATGGAGCATTTTGGGAGCCTTAGTTATGATGCAGAAGATGACCCAGATCAGGATAACCTCAGCAATTTAGGGGAGTATAACAACCATACTGATCCCAATAATCCCGACACAGATGGAGACGGGCTCACTGATGGCTTTGAGGTGCTGAATGGATTAAATCCGAACAGCATTGATACAGATTCAGACGGGCTAAATGATGGGTATGAAGTCTCAAACAATCTTGATCCTTTAGACCCGGATATGGATGATGATGGCCTACTGGATGGCGCTGAGATAGCAGCAGGCACTGACCCTCAGAATTCCGATACGGACCATGATGATCTCCCTGATTACTGGGAGGTAAACTCAGGGACCAATCCTGTAGTCTATGACAGGGACAATGATCTGGATTCTGACCTTTACACTAATTATATCGAGTATATCCTTGATACTGATCCTGATAATATAAATTCTTCACCCATACCTGGTTTTCACCACAAATATGATGATAAAGGTCGCCTGATAAGTTCAATCGCCCTCAAAAACTATCAAATTGAGTATGATATAAGATATGCCTACGATATGGCAGGTAACCGCTCAATAAAGTTGATTAGATAGAAAGGTATTATACAGGAGCAAACAGGATGAAAAATATAAAAACCAGCAGTCAGGCTTTAATATTCATAATTTGGATAAGTTTATTATTATATCCTTCCATATCATTTGGCGGTGCCAATGGGACACTTACTGTAAATATTTCTTCAAACCCCAGTACCTGTGTTGTGAGCAGCATATCTGCTACAGCAGTCCTGCAATCTGATAATACTTATAATTTAGGTTATCCCCCAAATGCCTGCGGTTGTGTTGATTACACGTATGCCTATTTCAGGATATATATAAACAATACACAAAGATACACGCACACTTTTTACCGTTGCTGCCAGGAGCTTAACTTCTTTCCCGCTTCAAAAACCTTTACTGTAAGCCTTTCATACCTTTCAACAGGGCATAATACAATTCGGTTTGAATTGATCGACAGGTATGACACTGGTACAGTAATTTACAAAACAGAGGAACGGCATATTTATGTTGATCAAAACGGGAGAAAAATAGATAAAGACTCAGATGCAATCTCAGATTGTATAGATAACTGTCCTGATGCATATAATCCTGATCAGGCTAACAGTGACGGTCATAATTTTGGCGATGCCTGTGATAATTGCCCTTATGTAACAAATCCTGGACAGGGGGATAGAGACAATGATGGTATAGGAGACGAATGCGACTGTTCAATATCATTGTCAATGGATAAGGATAAACTTGCACCGGGTGATACTGCAACAGTGAGCTCAAATGCCAAAAACCTGTCGGAAAACATAACCTGGACAATCTCAAGTGTTAAAGGAGATGCAAAGGCCAAAATTTCACCATCAGGTTCAACAACAGAAGCCACCATTACCGATGTAACAGGTGAAGGCAGGCTCAAGATCCGGGCAGAAAACCCAAATGACCCTACCTGTTATGATGAAGAAGAAATTGAAGTAGGGTGCGGACAATGCAGTGACTGCGCTAATGCAGGAAGCGGTGATTCTGATTTATCAAGCATAGATACCCAATTCAGTGTAGGGAAAACAAGCCAGGGCAGGTCTGCCGGTACTATTTATCTGGCAGCAGATACTATTGATCCAATAAATTCCACACCCCAGATATTGAAGTTTTCTTCTTTTAACAATGATACTTTAGTTTTGTATGATGGCGCTACTCTTCGCCAGATAGTAGCTCCTGAGACTTTCGTGGATATTGTGACCATAAATGCCTATAAGTATGAAATACGATTCCTCAGGCCCGATGAACTGGGCAGCCTTTCTAATGGTTTTTACACCCCTGTTACAGGCGCAGTTCCCTTTGTAAAATGGACAATTGAAAACCCTGATTCATCATCAACAATATATAACCGGCTGCGTATAACCGAAGACAGAGATGGCAATATCAAGTCTGCCGATTATACGTGGGATGAAGCTCAGAGCACATGGAGTTTAAGTAAAGGCAATGGGCTTCAGGTAAAGACAAAAAAAGAAGAAATAATAAATAATGATCGTGTAATAACAGAGACACTTAAAGACTCATTAGAAAACATAGCCTCAAAAACAAAAACCACCTGGCATACCTTCCCCTGGGGAGATGAGATAATAGAAGAGGTTATTGACCCGGATAATGCATCTCTTACCACCACCATGACCTATTATGATGTTACCGGTGAAAACGGCTATGGCAGTATTAAGTCACAGGATAATCCTGATGGATCATGGGTAAGATATGAGTATGACTCAACAGGAAGAAAAATAACAGAGATAAGCTCATGGTTGGATTCCCCTGTTGGAACTGCCGCCGGTTCATCCAGGGCAGTCTCCTATGACTATACACCACAGGATAGCTCTGACTCAAATATGGCTGAGGATATCAGGAGACCCCGTAAAGTAACTGAAGAGATACAGGGCATAGTTGTTTCAAAGACTTACTATGTTTATATAGTAGATAGCTTAACCGGTGACAAGACAGAAATAGTGGAAAGGGCGAAAAACCCAGCAGCAGGGTTTGGTGCGGTAGGTAATGAAAGAACAATAACTGTTACCTATGAGTATGGAAATGATACCCCTGAATCAGGAAAAACAAAGAGCGTTACATACCCTGATGCAAGGATGGATTCCTACACATATGAAAATGGCACTTATACCCCAGGCGCAAACTCTACCCCTGGCACCTTTACCGCAGGCACAGGAGAATATGTAAAGGAAACTATTACTCATGGGACAACAGGTAACCCTGCCGGAGTAGCCAATAAGACTACAAGGGATATTATAATAACCAACCCTGTAGGTCTGGAACTTCTAAAAGAAACCTATGTGTATACTGGTACAGGTTATGAAAGGATTAACTGGTCTGTCCAGACCTATGATGAAGACAGGCATGTTACAGAATTAAACATGTCAAACGGCACAAAAAGTTCAAGTATATGGAATTGCTGCGGAAAGGAATCTGATACAGATATCCAGGGGATAGTAAAAACCTATACATATGATGACCTTAACCGTGTGGAAACAGAAACCAAAGAGGCTGGCAATGATGATATTTACACCGATTACACCTATGATGCCGCAGGAAGGGTTCTTACACAGATCATTAGCAGCGGTAGTCTGGAACTTGGCACTACAAATGTATATGATTCTGCCGGGAGGATTGACTATGCTACAGATCAGGCAGGGTTACTAACTGATTACGCATATACCTCAGGAGGAAGAATAACAACTGTTACCAGACCCGGCGGGGCGACTGAAATAACTAATAACTATATTGATGGCAGGGTCAAGACTATTACCGGTACAGGTGTGGTCTCAAAGTATTATACATATGGGGTTAATGCAGATAGTACACAATGGACAAAGATAAATATCGGGAGCGCTGATTCGCTCATGTGGGAAAAGAGCACAGTGGATATGCTTGGAAGGACAGTATCAACTGAAAAACCAGGGCCGAATGGTACAGAAACCATTCAGAATATCTACAACAACCTTGGTCAGCTTGAAAGGGTAATAACCCCCGGCCAGGCAGATACGATATACACCTATGATTCATTAAGTAATCAAATTTTAAACGGCTTGGATGTTGATGGGAACAGCCAGCTTGATCTGGCATCAAATGACAGGATAAACAGGGCAGAAACCTCATTTGTCAAGATCAGTAATGACTGGTATGGGGAGGCCATCCAGCAAGTGTATGCTGATGATTTAAGCGGTAATGCAACAACAGTATCAACCCGGAGGCAAAGGCTTACGGGTTTAGGCACAGATAACCTTGTAATGGAAAATGTTACAATTGATATACACGGAAACCAGACTGTCTCAAAAACATATGTTGACAGGGGAACCAAAACAGTTACACAGGTAACAGACTATCCTGATTCAACCATTAATGAAACCACTGTAACAGTAAACGGGCTGGTCGTCTCAAACCAGAGTAAGACAGGCGTAACAGTAACATATGGCTACGATCCATTGGGAAGAAGAACAGATGTAATTGACCCAAGGACAGGTGCTGCTACCACTCATTATAACACCCTTGGTCAGGTGGATTATTGGGAGGATGCTGCACATAACAGGACTTCATACACCTATGATCCGGCTACCGGTTTAAAATTGACAGAAACAAACCCCGCCAACAAGGTAACGAGGTATAGATATAATACCCACAGTAAGCTGACCCATACATGGGGTGATGCTGTTGAGCCTGTAAAATATGTATATGATGATTACGATAGAATGGTTGAGATGCACACCTTTAAGGGAGGGACAGGCTGGAATGGTGAAGCGTGGCCGGAAGCAACAACCGGTACTGCTGCCATAACCATATGGCATTATGACCCCGCAACAGGGCTTTTGACCAGCAAAGAATATGATGATGGTAAGGGTGTTAGCTACACATATGCTGCCGGAGGTAAACTGGAAACAAGGCAATGGGCAAGGCTGAATAATGGGAATCCTCTGGTGACCACATATGGGTATGACCCTGATACCGGAGAACTTACCTCAATAGATTACTCAGACAATACACAGGATATTGCATTTACCTATGACAGGCTGGGAAGGCAGAAGACAATAACCGATGCTGTAGGTTCAAGAACATTCGGTTATAATATCCAGCTTCAGCAGGAGACAGAGACCATTACAGGCTTGTACAGTAAGGTGATTACAAGGACGTATGAAACAGCAGGGGTAACAGGAAGGGCAACCGGTTTTAACCTTGGAGCCGGTTACACTGTTACATATGGTTATGAAGCTGGAACTGGAAGGTTCAGGTCGGGAGATTGGTCAGCAGGAGGGCAAACAGGGAGTGCTGTTTATGGTTATTTGAATAATTCAGATTTAATACAACAATTATCCATTAACAATTCACTATTAACCACTTTTACTTATGAGGCTGACCGGAACCTAACAACTCAGGTAAAGAATGAATTTAACTCACAATTGATTTCTCAGTATGACTATAATTACAACAGCCTCGGCTTAAGGGAACATTCAGATACAAGCGGAAGTGCGTTTACCGGAACCCCGATAGAACCTACACCGGAAACAAGCACATATACTACAAATTCATTAAATCAGTATACGCAGATAACCAAAGACAATGGGCAAGTAACCACCGATACCCTGACCTACGATGATGATGGAAACCTTTCTTCAATAGTCACAGGAAATAATACAAAGCTTTATAAATATAATGCGGAAAACCGATTGACGATAGTTGAACCTGCTACACCAGCCGATGGTGATAAAAAGGTTGAGTTCGTTTATGACTATATGGGCAGGAGGGTTCAGAAGAAAGTCTATATTTATGAGTCTTCAGCCTACAGCCTTCAGTCTATTCACCTGTTCCTCTTCGATGGCTGGAACATGATTCAGGAAATGGATGGAACAGGGCTTGTTCAGAAAGCCTATATATATGGATTGGACTTATCACAGAGTACAGAAGGTGCTGGTGGAGTTGGTGGACTTCTCTCGGTTGTTGATAGCGGAGAAGCTTATCTCTTCCTCTACGATGCAAACGGAAATGTAGGGCAACTATTAAAGGCTTCAGATGGTACCATCAGCGCACATTATGAATACGATCCATTCGGGGTATTACTCAAATCTTATAGCTCAAAGGCAGAGGATAACCTGTTTAGATATAGTACAAAGTATTTCGATACTGAAACAGGATTATACTACTATGGGCATAGATTTTATTCTCCCTCCTTAGGTAGATGGACTACAAGGGATCCTATTGAAGAGGTTGGAGGATTGAATTTATATGCTTTTGTGTCAAACAACCCATTAAGGTATCTGGATTATTTAGGACTTAAGGAGATATATGGAATTGAAATTGATAGACAATATTGCGGATGTCAGAAAAAATTAAAAAATGAAATTGCTTGGGCTAAGAAAATGCAGGGGATATATAAAGGCTGTGGTGAGAAAACAAAATTTTTTAGCCAGACTCCAAAATATAAATTAGCTAAGGAAATTGAGCAATGCGTTAGATCTGCATTAAATATACAAAAAATAGAAACAAAAACAGCCGGTACCACTGATAAAGCTGGAAATACAAATGTTATAAAAGTTTCTGGAAAATGTGGCCCATTGAATGAGAGAGGGACTTGTATTCATGAGCAAGGACATAGTGATTTAAGAAAAAGACTTCAAGAAGAATTTCATGTATCTGATCTTGAAAATCTAAATGACCCAGCAACCAGAAATTACTACAAAAAATTATTTTCTGCCCCTAGCTGGTGGCAAGATGAATACGCTGCATATGGTGCAGAAATACCTTTTTATGAAGCTGTGATTAAAGAGTTAGATGATATATGCTGCAGTGCTAATCCTTGATTAAGTAAGCATTATAATAGTGTATATTTAGTTGTATTATTGATTAAAAATAAAATGATAAAGAGTGAGGAAATATGGATATAAGAAATAAGTTTTTAATATGGATGGTGTTTTTTCTTTCTATTTTTATAGTTTCTTGTACGAGTAAAGTTATGCAAAAGAACCCAAAAGTTCAGTCCCAATTTATAGGGAAAATTGATTCCATAAATGCGTTAAGTGAAGGAGAAACTATTGAAAGGAAAAGATGGGAAGTCAACCTTACAGTAATAGAAGTGATTGCAGATGAAAAGAATAACCTTTTAAATAAAGGAGATAAAATAAAAATTCTTGTTCATAGTATCGTGATATCATTTAAAAAAGATAGAGAGTTAATATTAGAAAAATGTTTCAAATTTAGCTTTTATGACGACTTTGAAAAAGTATATTCAGGAGAATTTGAAATGGAGCCATATAATTGTACGGAAATTAATTAGGAAGACATCGTAGTGTCGGAGTATATCTCCGGATATAAGCTTCAGCAGGAGATAGAGACCAAAACAGGTATTTTAATGTAGCTATGAAAAATAAAAAAATAACATTTATTATTATTTTGTCACTATTGTTAATGGGTTATAATTGTTCCATGAAAAATAAAAATCTCGAAAGTGCACGATATACAGCCTTGAAATCAGCGGTAAGTGAATGGCTCCAATCAAATAATGAACCAGAGATTAAAGCCTTTGGAAAGGAGCTTGAACTTTCGGAGGTTATAATCAAAAAGTCCGGTATCCACATTGGTTCTTGGATTTATGAAGAAGAAGAATCAGGTACGCTTACTAAATATCTAGAACCTGATAAATCTTATGGTTTTGATTATATTCTTCATATTGTGGAAAAGAATGGGGTATGGCAAATTGTAAAACTTGAAAAGGTTGAAGTTAGTCATAACCCCTCCGCTTTTTAAAAGTTTATATCTATGACCTTATGGGGATAGGGACAGGATAGTGGTCCCGCAACAGATGAATTAACCTCTATTGACTATTCTGACAATACGCAGGATGTTGCATTTACATATGACAGGCTGGGAAGGCAGAAGACAATAACTGATGCAATAGGATCAAGGACGTTTGGATATAATACCCAGCTTCAGCAGGAGACAGAGACGATTACAGGTTTATATAATAAGGTGATTACAAGGTCGTATGAAACAGCAGGGGTAATGGGAAGGTCAACAGGCTTTAACCTTGGAGCTGGTTACAGTGTGACATATGGTTATGAAGCTGGTACAGGAAGGTTCAGGTCGGTAAATTGGTCAGCAGGAGGAGAGAATGATATTGCAACATATAGTTATATCCCAAACTCAGCCCTGCTATATCAACTGACAACAACCTCTGGCCTTGCAACAACATACAATTATGAAAATGATCGGGACCTGAAGACGCAGGTTAAAAATGAGTTTAACGCTCAACTTATCTCCCAGTATGATTATAACTACAACAGCCGCGGTTTACGTGACCATATGGATACCAGTGGATCTGCTTTTACCGGAACCCCGATAGAGCCAACACAAGAAACAAGCACCTACAATACAAACTCTCTGAACCAATATACACAGATAACAAGGGATAATGGTCAGCAGACCACTGATACCTTGACCTACGATGATGATGGCAACCTCTCTTCGATAGCTTCAGGAAATTCAACAAAGACTTACAAATATAATGCAGAAAATAGACTTGTCAGTGTAGAACCTGCGACCCCTGTTGATAATGATACAAAGGTTGAGTTTGTATATGACTATATGGGCCGGAGAGTGCAAAAGAAGGTTTACACTTACAACTCAAGTTCATGGCCTCTGACTTCCGACTCCCGATATATTTATGACGAGTGGAATGTAATACAAGAATTAAATGCCAGTGGTACATGTGATTTACCAAAATCCTAGCATAACTTTTTCCGAATTAACTATCGAAGGAATTGGGGCATTTTTTGATGTTTTGCCGAATTCTTCCGGTCATTTGGAGAAGGTATGATATGCCTCCGGCTTTACCGGATTAATGTCAAAGGTTCAGCGTGATTTTACCGAATTGTTTTTCAGGGGAAAGGGCTAAAACGATTAAACAATCCAGGTAAAATTATGACAACAATTCAGCAAATGTTATGACGGCAATCTGGTAATACGGGTAGACACGTAGGTCTACCCGTACGAAAAATGCCTCCTTTATGATCAGAAAGGCCAGGGCTCTTCCTTATTATTATCATTATTTTCATCCTGCCAGTACGCCTGCATAAGGTTGTCCAGGACATGCGACATGGCCTTAAGTATAAGAAGTTCAAGTTTATCTGTAATATCCTCTATCTTTGTATCATATTCAAAATCTCTTTCTACTGTATCCATAATAAAGAATCTCCTTTATTCATTTAAAAAGATGTGCTCCATGTCCTTGTCAATCCGCAAGTGAGGCTGGATCAGGACCCGGTTGACATTATCTATGTCTATAGTTTTCTTTCTTGATCTGACTGCCTCTACCATGCATGAGAGTGATATGTTTCTGGCCTTTCTCAAGATGCCGTCGCTTGATCTTGCGATAAGTGAGAGGGCGTTTTCAGAAAAGGTGTTATGTGGCAGCCCTGCCTTATCGAGTTCATGCGTGATAAATGATTGTGATTTACCCAAATACCATCATACTTTTTGCCGAAATATTGGTCATAAGAATTGGGGCATTTTTTTATATTTTGCCGAATTCTTCCGGTCATTTGGAGAAGGTTGTCAATGGTCGTTAAAAAGTGAGCCAATTTTGGTCGTGAAAACATGTAGCCGGAGATAAGGAAAAGGCAAAGAAGGATTATCTTGATGCATTTAATAAAGACCCTGTGAATAAAGCAGCAAAAAATAATTATGATAATTTAAAGAAGCTGGAATCATAACAGGGTATCCTGTTTTATTTGTGGTGTCGTTAAATGTGATTTACCAAAATCCTATCATACATATTGCCGAATTAACGGTCATAAGATTTGGGGTTGTTTTTGGAGTTTTACCGAATTAAAGCGGTCTTTTGGAGAAGAAAAGGGATAAAAGTACTTATTTAAATTGATTGCCAAATTATTGTCATAAGAAAAGGCGGTATTGCCGGAATGATGTTCCAGCAAACCGCCTGCAAATATTAAGAAACCCTCCTGTATTTTATAATATTAATTTGGCAAGGATTATGACGAAAATCTGGTAATGCGGGTAGACACTCAGGTCTACCCCTACAATCCCTCTCCAGAAATCTTAATTGCTTTATGTTCAAAAAGGCCAAGGCTCATCCTGAGCTTTAAATCATCTCCAGTTCCTCTTCCCTGAGTTCCTTTAGACGCGTAGAGCGGGACGTAGAGCGGGACGTCCATAAGAAACTAAATAACTTATAGGATGCAGTAATATCAAGGCAGTTGAAGGTTAAGGTCTTTGACTGCCTTGCTTTTTATGGGGTGGTTTAAGGAAAATAATGCTTTTAAAATCTTAAGAGTGGTCATCATTTTTGGTAGGAAGACGCAGAGCGTCAAATAAAGACATTCCCACTGTGACCATGGGAACATGAGTAAGGATGTGGTAGCCTCGCCATACATTAGCGGGATAAACTTCAAAGCTAGCCCACAGACAAAGACCTTCCCTGCCTTATTTTAATGCATAAGCTTTGTCATGAGGTCCGACAGTTAAGAAGACAACAGTCTTACTGTCTAGGCCCTCACAAAAGCAATACTCACATTCCGGTATGTTTCTACATTCTTCGCAGATCACAAAAATAATCCGGAATTTTCTGTCTACCCGTGCGCTTCGTACGCCTCTCAGGTTAAGCTTTCCGCTGGCATCTGCGAGGGTTTCGGTGTTCTGATATGGATCGGATAAAACCCTTTCAACACGGCGTTTGATATTTTTTCTTATGGAACTGTACCGTCGTAAATTACTAACAAACTTGTCTTCATATACAGCGTTATAATCAGTCACTCCAAACCTCTTCATGAGAATGCAGTTTGATTTTATGCTGGGCTTTACGTTGGCTTATATCTTCCATATCATCATAAATAGGCATATCCGGCGTAAGCTGAAAGATATCCGAATTCTTTTTTAAAACCTTTAATAGTTCTTCCCTGACAACCCGCCTTATCATCGGCTCCAGTGTATTAGCCAGATCTTTTGAATTTATTTTTTCAGTTTGAGACATAGTATCCCCCTTCAATTAAACTTACATTTTATTTATGCCCTGCTTCCATCAGTTTTATCGCAACATCACGGGTAATATCTATTGCTTCTGTAGCGGTTCTGCCTTGAGCCACCAAGCCTGGCACATCCTCAGAGGTGGCAAGAAAAACTCCTTCAGGAATTTTTCCACATTAATATTTCTAAACTGTTCCATTGTCTTTATTTCTTCTGCACTTTAAGTTCAAGATAAGTCTACTTAAAACAACCCATTAAATCAAGATGTTCTCAGATTTACTTTTGAGATTGGCCGCTAGTCAGGCAGCTACTTTGAAAGACCTGGAACAGACCATCATTTTTCTTGTGAGTTAGTAGGAGACGACCTGGAAATTTAAAATAACTTCGAGAAGCAATATATTAAAGCATTGGAAAATTATTATCTTTGACCGCCTTGTTTTATTGTGGGTGGTTGAAGGAAAAACTGATATTAAAACCTTAAGAATGGTCATCAATTTTTAGCAATAAGACGCAGAGCGTCAAATCAAAACATTCACATGGTGACCATGGGAATGAGAAAAGAGGGCACCCAGCCGTCGCTAACCACCTTCTCAAAAGCTATGGTGGTTGGAGAAGGTATGGTTAGTTTGGCAGAATTTATATATCGATCAGAGAGAAAATCAAATATCCTCAGAGTCCTGTTTATCCTTGAACCTTTTATCTGTATACCAGTCTATCTGTCTGCATATACCCCTGATCAGCCTTACCTCCCTGGCCCTTAATTGCAGCCTTGAGAAGAACCTCCTTACATAGCGCATCCAGAGGTCAGGGTTTTGCGGATTCAGGTAGCCTATCTTAGATAGTACACCACCAAGGTGATCATACATCCCTTCAAGTTCAAAACTGTTGGCAAACCTTGGAATGCTTGAGTCAGTATGTATTACTGAGGCCTTAAATATTTCATAGCAGATAATCAGGACTGCCTGGGCAAGATTTAATGAGGAAAAATCCGAGGTCGGAATAGTGGTAATTGTATGACAGTATTGAAGATGCTCATTTGATAGCCCCTTATCCTCAGAACCGAATAAAATGGCTATCTCATTATTCTGTGATATTTCAACAAGCTTTTGGGCAAGGCTTTCAGGTGCTGTCATGGCTGGCCTATAAGTGCCAAGCCTTGCAGTTGTACCGACAATATATCCGAACCTTCCTATTGCCTCTTTAAGGTCACTGAAAATCTCTATACTGTCTATTATCCGCTCAGAATGAATAGTCCCTGATTTAAGCATCTTATCTCTGTCAATCCTTTTTGGATTAACCAGGATCAGCTTATCTATCCCCATGTTATTTATTGCACGTGCAGCAGCCCCAATATTTTCCGGTATCTTGGTATCAACCAGTATAATGGTAATATTCTCTTTTTTGGTTCTTATTTCCATATCTGTATAGAAAAGCAAAATAAAAGGCAGCAGAGGTTATTTTCTTTGCTGCCTTTTTATTCTAAATCTCCTGTGTATCATCCTCAGGCTTTATACCTGTAAGCCTGTAGAATGGGGCCCAGTATGCCCTTCTCAATCTTTGTCTACCTTGCTTATACGCCAGGCCTGAAGTATGTACCAGTGAGTAGAGGGTTGGAACCACTACCAGGGTCAGGATGGTTGCAATGGCAAGACCGAATATTACTGCAATAGCCATTGATGTCCACCACTGACTCGATTCACTCATCCATGCGATCTCCATGATATGAAAATCATATGAAACGCCTGTAACCATAGGGAGAAGCCCCAGTATGGTGGTAATTGCAGTTAAAAAAACCGGCCTGAGCCTGGTGCATCCTGCTGCGATTATTGCCTCTCTCACATCCATGCCCCTTTTACAGAGCTTGTTTGTATAATCAATAAGCACAATGGCATTATTTACCACAACACCCACGAGCGATATCACGCCAACACCGGTCATGATGATCCCAAAGGGGAAATTCATTACGGTAAGCCCGAAAAATACACCACCCAGAGAGAGCAGCACAGATATCATGATGATTGTAACCTGGAGTATGGAGTTAAACATGGCTACCAGGATAATTAGAACAAGAAAAATAGCAATAAGGAATGCCTTGCTCAGAAACTCCTCGGCCTCCTTCTGCATATCCTCTTCACCTGTAAACTTGATGTTATATCCGGGAGGGAGATCAAACTGTGCAAGCTGTTTTTCTGCCTCTTTTCTTACAACCGCACCTGGTATCTTGTCTTCATCCACGTTTGCCTTGACAGTAACTATGCGTTCATCATTCTTTCTGTTTATCTGCCCCAGACCGCCTGTAACTTCAAATTTCGTAACTGTACTTAAAGGTATAAGCCCACTGGTAGTTGGTATGAGCAGTTCCCTCAGGATATCGGTATTTTTTCTTGCATCCTCACCAAGCTGCACAGTTATGTCATAATCGTCATTATCTTCCCGGTATGTAGATACCTTCATGCCATTATAAGCAACCTTTAAGACAAAGCCGATTGTGTTTGTTGAAAGGCCCAGCATTGCAGCCTTCTGCCTGTCAACATGCACTTTGATGGTAGGAGAGCCTGAAACATAGTCGTCCCTTACATCATAGACATATGGCATTTTTTCGAGTTTGCTGCGTACCTCATGAGTGATCTCACCTAATACTGATGGGTTATCGCCCGAAATCTCAATATTGATAGCGCTTCCGGTGGGGGGGCCTTCCTCTTCTTCTGCAATGGTAATCTCACCTCCGGTAACATTTTTTATCCTTTCTCTTATTATATCAATATTTTCATATGAAGAGCTGTTTCTCTCCTTTAACCCATAGAGCTGCACGCCTATCCTGTTTGGTGAGTTGTCCTCAAAAAGAGAGACCCCTCCGCCCTGCACAGATACAGCTTTTGAGAAGATATACTGGATATCAGTCAGGTCAGTAATGCTTTTAACCTTTTTACCACTTTTAAGCGTATGGTTTCTGCTCTCATCCTGCTGATTGTAACACTCTATCGGTTCTTCACCAGATCCAGGGATATAATCTGCGCCCCTGCAAAGGGCAAGCTCTATGTCCCTTGCAACCCTGTCAGAGTAATCAAGATCAGCGCCTTCAGGCATTTCTATGTTGATATATACGTTTTCAGGTTCAATGTTGGGGAAAAATTCTTCGCTTTTTTCAAGACCTACCCTGTAGAACCAGAGCATTATTAATAATGCCACAACCAGAAAGGATGTAATCAGCACCGGTATTCTGTTGTTGAGGGAACTTGTGAGCAGGCCTCTGTATGCCCTTAAAATCGGGCCATTAACCTCTATTGGCGCCTCACCCGCCTTTTCCACCTCTTCAGCGCTCATGGTGCCTTTCTTTTTGCCGGGTGGGGTTTTCATAAAAATAGAGGCCAGTACCGGGTTGATGACAAGCGCCACAAATAGTGATGAAATAAGGGTAATTATAACTGTTTTAGGCAGGTAATTCATAAACCCGCCCATGATGCCAGGCCAGAAAACCAGCGGGAAAAAAGCCGCAACAGTAGTCAGGGTGGAGGCTATAACCGGCATGGCAACCTCATCAGTCGCCTTTATGGCAGCCTGTATTTTGGGCACACCCTGCTCCATGTAGCGGTATATATTTTCAACAATAACAATGGCATTATCCACAAGCATGCCAAGCGAAAGGGTCAGGGAGAAGAGCACAACCATATTAAGGGTTATACCCAGTACATCAAGTATTACAAAGGATATGAACATAGAAAGAGGTATTGCCGTAGCGACCAGGATGGCATTTCTCATGCCCATTGCAAAAAAGAGGACAAATATAACCAGGATTAACCCGGTTATTATATTGTTCTCAAGATCCTCAACAAGCATCCTGATATCCTTGGCCTCATTCATCAGCTTGGTAATCTCTGTTCCTTTTGGCCATAGTTTTGACTGTTCTTCAATTATCTCATTTATCTTATCAACAATTTCTATAATATTTTCGCCTGCGCGTTTTTTGATCTGTATATTTACAGCAGGCTTTCCGTTCAGGCGCGATCTGCCTGTCTCTTCCTTGTAACCATCAACTACCCTTGCTACATCTTTAAGGTAAACGGGGTGGCCGTCATGGGTGCCTACAATAAGGCCATATATCTCATCAGGTGTCTCGAATTCACCCGGTACCCTCAACTGGAACCTGCCATCACCCATCCTGATGCCACCGCCTGATGTATTCCTGTTTTCATCAGCGATTACAGCCTGGAGACTTACTAGAGAAAGGCCATAGTATGCAAGCTTTGAGGGATTAGGCTCTACCCTTATCTCCCTTTCAAGGCCGCCTGTGATCTCTGCCTCAAGTACGCCCGGTATGGCCTCTATCTCATCACCGAGATCCTCTGCCATATCCTTTATCCTTACCAGACCGACTGTCCCTGACAATGAGAGCACAAGAATCGGCATCTCGGAGATGTTTATTTCACTGACAACAGGGTCATCTTCCAGGTCAGAAGGCAGCTCCCCCTTTGCCATATCCACCTTGTCCTTGGTCTTTGTAACCACCTCGTCAATATCAGTCCCGGTGATAAATTCAATAACAATAGAGCTTGATCCTTCAACGCTTGATGAGGTGATGTTCTTAACACCCTCAAGCCCCTTGAGCTTCTTTTCAATAGGTATGGTAATGGATTGCTCAATATCAAGAGGGGCAACGCCTGAATATACTGTGCTTACGAAGACGTAAGGTATAGAGATATCCGGCGCAGACTCCCTGGGCATGGAATAATATGATACTATGCCAAAAATGCTAAGGCATATCATCAGTACTATTACAGCTGTACTTTTTTTAACTGAAATGGCTGTTAGTGATGTCATGAATTCAAGATCTCCCTCGGGTCAGTAACCTGCCTGATGACATCAACCTTCTGCCCGCTGTCCAGAACCCTGTGTCCCACAATTATAAGGTGGTCGCCCGGCTCAAGCCCTTTTGTCACCTGTATTTCCCAGTCTGAAAGGAGACCCAGTTCTATGGCCCTTTTTTCCACAACGCCATTTTTTTCTATATATACAAATTTATCATTCCCCTGTGCGATCACCGCATAAAGAGGTATTACAAAGGCATTTTCAAATCTCTTTTTTACTATCTCCACCCTTGCAAACATGCCTGGCAATATCCTGCCATCCGGGTTGGGCACACCCAGTTCAAGGTTGTATAACCTTGCCATTGAACCAGGGTTGCGGGACAGAAATATCTTTTTGCCCTTGACCAGCATATTATCGAGCGCCTCGATTTTTATATCGGCCTCGCTTAAATCAAAGACAGCAGCAACATCACTTTCAGGAATACCCACAGTCACCTTGACATTGCCTATCTGAAGGATCTGGGCAACCGGTTTATCAACACCTAACCAGTCACCAACCGTTGCCTCTATTTCATTTAATCTCCCGCTTATGGGTGCCTTTATGCTTGTCCTTTCCAGGGTAAGCTTTGCCTCATCATACTGTGATTTAAGGGATTTTAACTGGGCATTAATTTTATCAAGGTCTGTTCCTGCCGCTATCTTTTTTTCAGCCAGTTCTGAGATACGCTTTTGATCAAGCACTGCCAGTTCATAACTTGCCTCAATGCTGTCAAGCCTCAATTGGTAATCCCTGTCATCCAGTTTAACAAGCACCTCTCCTTTTTCTATGTACTTGCCCTCCTCAGCAGGTATGCTGACCACCCGGCCTGAGGCCTCTGACTTTACCCAGAGGTCTTCAAAGGATTCTATCTCTGCAGGGAGATTTATCCTGTCTTTGAATTCCCTTGGTTCCATAAGCAAAGTGACCACCTTGACGGCCGCAGTCTCTTCCTTCTGGGCGTTTTTTTTCTCATTATCAAGGCGCTCTTTTTTTGAGGCAAGCATTATACCGGTACTCCCTGAGAGTATGAGAAACAGGATTACCATCAGCCAGGGAAAATAACCCCATACAAACCGAAGTATCTTTATCTTTGTATCTGATTCAGGATGTGACATTTCCTTAATTTCCTTTATCTTTAGATTGTCATATTACAGGCATGAGCGAATAACACAGTTCTGGTATACAGCTCAACCAATTCCATAATTGATTTGTAATAACTATACTATTTTACGATGAGAATCCAACCACCTTTAAGCTCAGAGATGTGTGATTGTTAAACAATACTGCCATTTCTGAAAATATATAATGAGGTAAATACCCGATTCAAATTTTTGCCGAATATAATAGGAGTATATTATTCAGGTGTCAAGTAGCAAAAAGCGATAAGATAAATCTTGAAATCCTCATATAAATATTCTAATTTCTTCAATATTCATGGCATGGTAAAGCTTTTGAAGCGACCCTGCCAAAAAAGGGATTTTACATCAGGGGAGACTTTATTAATTTGGACAACCTTACCACGATTGATTATGAAAAATATATCAAGGCGCTTTCTGATATAAGCAGCGCCATTACATCAGACCTCTATATAGAAGAGATACTTAAACTTATTGTTATGGTTACAGCAAAGGTTACAGGGCTTGAAATCTGTTCCCTGTGGCTTGTGGATAATTCAGGTACACAGAAAAAGATACGGCTGAAGGCCACACAGGCGATTGACCCTGATTACATGCAGGACAGGTCCCTTGATTTCAACGAGGGGGTTGTAGGTTATGTGGTATCCAATAATAAACCCCTTATACTGAAGGAGGTCATAAATGAACCAAGATTCAAGGAAAAGGAGATGGCAAAAAAACTTGGCCTTGTTTCCATGCTGAGTGTACCACTTCAGATTAAAAAGGGGGAGGTTATAGGTGTTTTAAACTGTTTTACCGCAGTTCCACATGATTTTACAGAACCTGAGATCAACCTTATTACTGCGGTCGCAAACCAGGCAGCAGTGGCTATCATGAATACTGAGTTGATGGTAAAATCAAAGGTGATACAGGAAGAACTTGAGGCCAGAAAACTGGTTGAAAAGGCAAAAGAGATCATCATGAGCCGTAAGAATATCAGCGGAAACGATGCCTTCAGGTGGATACAGAAGCAAAGCATGAACACTCGTAAATCCATGAGACAGGTGGCCGAGGCAATACTGCTTTCAGAGGATATAGGGTAATATTCCCTTACCCTTACTCTTGCTCTTACTCTTGATCTTAATCTTGATCTTAATCTTACTCTTTCTCCTGCTCTCTTTTTTTAGTAATACTAAATAATTTCAATTTTTTAATTATTACTATTGACATTTCATTTTAGTAAAACTAAAAATATACAAAAATAATATTACACAACGGCGTGTAAATTTAAAAAAATAAGACAAAGACGTCTACTCCATTTTTGGAGAGGCGTCTTTTTTTTTGGTTTTATACATCTTCACCATTATGGAGAAGACCATGAATAATTATTTTATTGGAGGTATCAAAAATGAGGTTTGATAAAAGCAATGATGTTCTTGGAACAGTAAATAGAGGGAACCCTGCCGAATCAGGGCTGTGTACACTTTGCAGGGCAGACTGCCAGGGTAAGTGTGAAACATGGCTTGCCAGTCTGGTAGGGCGTAAACTTTTATATCCCAGGGATTTCGGGACAGTAACTGCTGGAGCAAATAATACCACCAGTATCGGGGTAAATTACAATGCGCTTCGTATACAGGGGTACGCCTATGGCTCTCACGGCCTCAAAGCCGGCCTTTCCAATGACCCTGATGACTGTATTTTCCCGAATGTTGACCTTTCAACAGAGTTTGGCAATGAGATGAAGACAAAGGTGCGCGTCCCTTTAATGACTGGTGCACTCGGATCAACATTTATAGCGGCAAAATACTGGGATTCATTTGCTATTGGCGGATCACTTGTTGGTATCCCTGTTGTAATAGGCGAAAACGTAGTCGGCGTTGATCTTAAATCAAAGATCGGCAAGGGCAAAACAAGAAAAGGCAAGATAACAGGCGCCCCTGAACTTGAAAGAAGGATAGATACATACCTGAGGTATCATGATGGTTATGGTGCAATTATTGTTCAGATGAATGTCGAGGATACAAGAAACGGTGTTGCAGAATTTATAATAGAGAAATATGGCAACAAATGCATTATAGAACTCAAGTGGGGCCAGGGGGCAAAGTGTATTGGCGGAGAGATACAGGTAACAAGCCTTGAATATGCCCAGTTCCTGAAGGATCGCGGTTATGTTGTTGACCCTGATCCAACAAGGCCTGCAGTACAGCAGGCATTCAAAGAGGGTTCAATAAAATCCTTTGCACGTCACAGCAGGCTTGGCGGCACCAACCTTGATACAGTGGATCAGGTGAAAAAGGATTTTATGGATTCTATTGATTACCTGAGAAGCATTGGTTTCAAGAGAATCACCCTTAAGACAGGTTCATACGGCATGGAAGAGCTGGCCATGGCAATCAAGTTTGCGAGCGATGCAAAGTGCGACCTCCTCACCATTGACGGGTCAGGCGGCGGTACAGGTATGAGCCCCTGGAACATGATGCAGAGCTGGGGTGTGCCCTCCATATTCCTGCACTCAAAGGCATATGAATATGCCAGCATCATTGCAGCAAAGGGTGAAAAGGTTGTTGATATGTCATTTGCAGGTGGTTTTGCCCTTGAAGACAGCATATTCAAGGCCTTAGCGCTTGGCGCGCCATACACAAAGATGGTCTGCATGGGCAGGGCGGTCATGATACCGGGTTTTGTAGGCTCCAATATAGAGGGCGCCCTTATGCCTGAAAAGAGAGAGGCATTAAACGGAAACTGGGAGAGCCTGCCAAGGACAGTCAGCAGCATAGGAGAAAAGGCAGAAGAGATATTTGCCTCCTATTTTGATGTCCTGAACAAGGTGGGTAAAAAAGAGATGAAAAATATCCCATACGGTGCCATTGCCTTTTATACCCTTGCTGATAAACTTTCATGCGGGTTGCAGCAGCTCATGGCCGGTGCCAGGAAATTCTCACTGAATCAGATAAGCAGGTCAGATATCTTCTCTGCAAACAGGGAGACTGAGAGAGAAACAGGTATTCCTCACGTTACTGAAATCAATGATGAGACCGCAAAGAAGATACTTAAAGGCTAACACAAAAAAACAGAATGCCTGCCAGGGATATTGTCGGCAGGCATTCTGTTTAAACATTCCTTTATTAAATTAAACTAATAATGGAAACTTTATTCATTCACATAATGATATTTATAATATTTTGATCCAGAGAAGTCTTGCCACATCTGTGCCTGTGTTTTTCCAGCAGGCAGGGGTATCATTTGCAAGGTATATAAGATCACCTGCCCTTGCGATATATGAGGTTTTTTCCAGATTCATCTGTAGCTCGCCTGATAATATATAACCTATCTCATCTCCCTTATGTGAAAAAAAATGGCCGGGAAAATTTTTATTGGGCGCAATCTCAATAATGTAAGGCTCAGCCTTTGCTTCAAAATCAAGGGGTGTAAGGAGCTTTCCTGAAATACTCTCTTCAGGAAGATCACCAAACCTTATATCGGATGCATCAGAGCTGGTGAACACATTTTTTGGCCTGGCTTCACCTCCCCCCTGAAAAAATGCGCTGACTTCAATGTTAAGTATTTCTGCCATTTTTAAAAGTGCGGGAACAGAGGGATATATAAGATTGCTTTCAATCTGTGAAATGGTGCTGGGTGTAACACCTATTAGCCTTGCCACCTCTGTCTGTGATAATCCTCGTTTTACCCTGAGTTCTTTAAGGCGTATACCCATATCAATACTGGCGGTCGGCCTCTTTTCTGAATCAAAAAGGATATTCATATCCCTTGTCCAGTAACCATAGGGCCTATTGAGTGTGCTTGAATCTCGCTTTTCCGCCTTGAGGACTGTCAATGATGTCTTACCCCGTTTTACTGAAAGCTCTATAGCCACCTGTGCTATCTGATTTATGCTCGCCCTCAGACGTGGCGTATGTGCCTCCTTTTCCATGATCCAGTATGCTATTGTATTTAGTTCATACAATCTTGGGCATGAATGGGAGTAAAAGGTGAGTATTGACTCTTCACCACCCCACAGCTCCTGCATCCCTGTTATGCTTTCAAATACAAAACGCACATCACCGGTCATATCAGCGTGAATGCCATAAAAGGCATCCATTACCTTTTCCACCTTTTTTGGCTCCTTTGATGTGACTATTCTGCATTTGATCTCAGACATTTTTTCCCTGTAAAATTTCAGGAATATCTCAGAACCTTCACCCTTTCCATATGTGAAACAATCCAGTATGGTAAGCTTTTCATAATCAGCAAGGGCACCCAGTTTATCAAGGAGATTTTTAGGAGACCTGTCAAAACTTACATAGATTATATGTTTATCCTGTGATTCTGATGCCTGCATGAAATTAAGGCAGAATGCATATGCAAGACTACCCGCATCATCGTACCAGACTACGTTATCGCCAACAAACAGGCCACCCAAAATCCTGTCAAGCTGACTTACACCAGTAGCTATCCTATTCATTTCGTCCATCAGTTAAAACCTTTCTCTACGACTCTCATACAGGGCTATTCCTGCTGCAACAGAAAGATTCAGCGAGTCTATTCTGTTATCCTGCGGGATAGATATGGTTGTTCCATTAATATCAATATCATCAGATAGCCCTGAGCTTTCGTTCCCGAATACAAGGCTAAATGGCCTGATAAAACTGGTCTCCCTTATGCTGCTGTTATTCCCGGTTTTAAAGAGGTAGATATTATTGTTAAATGCCCTCTGGTAATCCTGAAGGCTTTCAAAATAGGCAATGTTCAGGCGGAATAGAGAACCCATTGAGGCGCGTATGACCCTGGGGTCAAAGTAATCAAGGGCAGGCCTTATCAATACCAGATTAAGCATACCAAACCCGGCCATTGTTCGTGCAATGGTGCCTGTGTTCCCCATGTCAGAGGGGTTTACAAGTACCAGGTGGTTTTTATCCGGCTCAATCGCGGAGAGGTATTTGTTAAAGACACCTACTGCAAGATGTTTTCCATTCCGGCAGATCCTCTCTATAAGCCTGTCATTGGTCTCAAAGGGTATGTTATGATCCTTGCAGATGTTGACTATGCGTGTGATCCCGCTGTTCCTTTCGCCGGATGATGATAATAATAGACGGGTTACATGTTCGGGATGGGTATCAAGCAGCTCTATACAGCTATAGACCCCTTCCGCATAGCTGAATGCAAATTCCTTTTGATATCGTTTTAACCTGTAATCCATAGATCAATGCCCTCAATATGATAACAGGTTGATAAATATTTTATTATTTGTTTTTAGGCAATAAGATTTTTAGGGGATATTTCGCTTATCAGCTCTACAAAAATATCAACACTGTCGGGGCAGAGCTGGGTTCCCTTTGCAGTAAGGATTATATCCATTGCCTTTTGAAGGGGCATGCCATCCCTGTAGGGCCGGTCCGAGGTGAGGGCGTGATATGTATCTGCTACTGCCATTATTCTTGCCCATATTGGAATAGAGCTGCCTTTTATGCCATCAGGGTAACCTTTGCCGTCAAATCTTTCATGATGGTGTCTTATTGCGGGTATTATCTTTGCAAGACTTGCGATATTACCAAGGATATTCACGCCAACAAGGGGATGCTCCTTTACCAGGTTGAATTCTTCATCAGTGAGCCTGCCAGGTTTTAAAAGTATATTGTCAGGGACCCCTATCTTTCCTATGTCATGCAGCTTTCCTGCAATACTGACTGATTCGACATCCTCTATTGACATACCCATCTTGACAGCCATTTTTTCAACAATAGCGGCTACTGCCTGAGAGTGACCGCAGGTGTAATGGTCCCTTGCCTCAAGCGCGGTAATCAGGCTGGTAATGCCTGAAAGCATAAACTGTCTTTCTGAATCCAGCCGCTCCTTTTCCTTGAGCAGTATGAGGTATTGGTCTGAAAGCAGTTTTTCAATGGTAATCACCATCTGTTCCATGTTGAATGGCTTAACCAGATAGGCGCTTACCCCCCTTTCCAGCAGCTGGCGCATGGTGGCCCTGTTGTCATTGGCGCTCATAATCACAAATGGGATGGCCTTGAATGCAGATTCCATCCTGACCTTGTTACAGAGTTCTATGCCGCTCATCTCAGGCATATCTATATCGCTCAGTATCAGATCAGGCGGGTCTTCATTTATCTTTTTAAGGGCCATTTTCCCATTTTCAGCGGTTGTTACATGGAACCCTGCCTTTTCAAAGGCATCTTTTACAATTGATCTTATTGTTGATGAGTCATCCACAACAAGGATTCTGTTATTATTATGAAACTTTGATTTTTTTAAGACCTCAAGTGTTGTATCGAGTAGTTTGGTCTTCAGATCGGTCTTGATAATGTATGAGTCAGCTCCAACCTTAAAGCCCTTATCAATATATTTGTCTGTATCATTGGAGCTGATAAGTATAACAGGTATGCTGATAGTATTGGGGTTGACCTTTAGTTTACTGCAAAGGGCAAACCCGTCCATATTGGGCATCTCAATATCAGAAATAATAAGATCATAGGAATCAAGCAGGGCCATATCAAGGCCTTTTCTACCATCTTCAGCATGTGAGAACGAACCATTAATAGATTTAAGTTCATTTTCTATCTGACTCCTGAAAAATGGACTGTCATCAATTATTAGAATTTTAGGCTGACTCATTTTAACCTTATGTAATAGATTACATACATTTCTGATGCTTCCAACAATATCGGTATAACTATTATAATACTTAAGGGTTTTTATTTGTGAAAAATTAACTAATTAAACCCTTTACTTACCCTTTCAACTTGACCGGGGAGTTATTTTTAACCTATAATATCGGACTTAATAATGATTAATTAACCTTATTAAGGCATATTAAAACAATATTATTATAGTTTGCATTGGAAGAAGGTAAAAATTAATTGAATAAAAAAGCTATTTCATACAGATATATTACAGATTTTAATTCACTCCAGGAAGAGGCCTCTTCTATGCTAAAGGAGCATGCGATAGGGGTTGACCTTGAGTCAGACTCACTGTTTCATCACAGGGAAAAGATCTGCCTGTTACAGATATCAACAATCAATAAAAACCTTTTAATAGATACACTTGCCATAAAGGACATCTCTCCGCTTGCCCCTGTCTTTTCAAACAGCTCCATACGAAAGATACTCCATGGATCAGACTATGATATACGCTCCCTTTATCGTGATTTTGGGATTGAGATATCGTCTCTGTTTGATACCCAGATCGCAGCGCGCCTGCTTGGGTCAGAGGAAACTGGTCTTGCAAGCCTGTTAAAACTGCATTTTGATGTTGATCTTGAAAAAAAATACCAGAAGAGAGACTGGTCAAAAAGACCCCTGTCAGAAGAGATGCTTACCTATGGTGTATATGATACCTTTTATCTGATACCTTTAAGCGAGAAACTTGAAAAGGCCTTGATTAAAAAAGGCCGCATCACTTGGCTCGAGGAGGAGTGCGATATATTAAGCAGGGTAAGGTTTGCTCCCGGGAATGAAGAGCCTTTCTATATGAAGTTTAAGGGTGCAAAAAGGCTGGCCTCGAGAAACCTGGCTGCGCTTGAGGCAATATTAAGGCTGAGAGATGAAGCGGCCACTGAAAAAGACAGGCCGGCCTTCAAGGTATTAAGCAATGAACAGGTATTGAATATAGCAGAAAAGATGCCGGTAAACCGTAACGAGCTTAACTCGCTTTCTGATATGCAGGTTAAAAATATGGGCACTGATATACTCAGAAAAATAGGTGAGGTTATGAGAATGCCGGAAGATGATCTGCCTGTATACCCGAAAAATGGGACAAGGGGCATTGAGGCAGAGTTCAAGATGGAGATAGGGCTTATAAAGGAATGGAGAAACAGAATAGCTAAAAAGCTTGAACTGGAGCCATCTGTTTTGTGCAACAATTCCCAGATACTGCAACTGGTACAGGTTGATCCGTCTGATATATCCACACTTTCAGGCCAATCGATATTGAAAAACTGGCAGATGGAGCTGTTCGGGGATGAATTGTACCGAATGCTTAAAGAGATGCATAAAGGTTAAACCGGTTTTTTTATCGTCATTCCCGTGAAAACGGGAATCCAGGCACCGAACGTCATTCCCGACTTGATCGGGAATCCAGTTATTTTTGTTTTGTAATTACTTTTCCGCTTATTGTGGGTTGAAAATTTTCCAATGTGAAGGCTAGACCACGCTTGATCATTTCCCCCTAATAACCTAAAGCCTGCTACCCTGGCCCGGCATTTTATCCCGCCATAGTTTTTAACGAAGGCTGAAGCCTCGGCGGCGACGGCAGACTTCTTTCAGCCTTGAGCTTCCAGCTTTGAGCTCTTATATTTGTTCATTGATCATTGATTATTGATCATTGTTCACTGATACTATCTTGACCAATATACTTTCATAATATAAAGATAACGCTTCAAGCATTTCAGAAAGATCATCAATCAGAATAGAATATCAAGGGAGGCACGCAATGAAGGAGGAGCAAAAAGGAGAACTGATCCTCTATCAATCTGAAGATAAAATAACCAAAATAGAAGTCCGCCTGGAAAATGATACCGTGTGGCTTACTCAGTCACAAATGGTTGATTTATTTCAATCCAGCAAGGCAAATGTCAGCGAGCATATCAAGAATATTTTTAAAGAGGGGGAGTTGGAGAAAAAATCAGTTGTTCGGAATTTCCGAACAACTGCCACAGACGGCAAAAACTACAACATAGATCATTACAATCTTGATATGATTATATCACTTGGATACCGAATAAAATCATCTATTGCTACCCGTTTCAGACAGTGGGCTACTGATCGCCTGAAGGAGTATATTGTCAAGGGTTTCACTATGGATGATGACCGCCTTAAAGGCGCTGGCGGTGGTAATTACTGGAAAGAGCTTTTAGATCGAATTCGTGATATCCGCAGCAGCGAAAAGGTATTATACCGCCAGGTACTTGATCTTTATGCCACAAGTATTGATTATGATCCGAACACAGAAGAATCAACCCTGTTTTTCAAGACTGTTCAAAACAAACTTCATTATGCGGTGAATAAACAAACAGCAGCTGAAACAATCTATTCACGCGCTGATGCTGAAAAAGATTTTATGGGGCTAACGACTTTTGCTGGTGATATCCCAATAAAATCAGAAATAAAGATCGCCAAAAATTACCTTGATGAAGATGAATTGTTTCGTCTTAATCGTATGGTATCGGCCTTTTTTGACCTTGCTGAAATGAGAGCCCGTGAACATGCCAGGATGCGAATGAAGGATTGGATAGCGGAACTTGATAGATTTACTGAAATGTATGGCAAGGGTATACTGCCGGACGCAGGCAAAATCAGCCATGATGATGCAATGGAAAAGGCTGAAAAAGAATACCGCAAATATCAGGTTAAAACTCTCTCTCCTGTGGAAAAAGCCTATTTGGATACCATTAGATCTGTGCAGAAAAAGGCTGAGAAGAAGGCAAAAGACGAGAACCAGCATAAAAAAACCAGTGAACAAATTTGAAACAGGTACCGGAGGACTCATGGCAAGAGTTATAAGGATTTTGTGCTTGATAATGTTAGTGGCTGCTCTCAGTTTCAATGTAATAAATGCTTCCGGTAATACAGACCCGGATAATAAACCCAAGCCTCTTGAAATAGTAAGCATTACACCAAGCGGTGAGGATGTACCTGCTGCCAGGCAGATTACATTCAAGTTCAACAGGCCGGTTTTGCCTGTGGGCAGAATGGAGCGTGATGCCTCCGAAATGCCTATTGAAATAAAACCAGAAGTAAAAGGCCAGTGGCGATGGATTGATACCTCTACACTTGCTTTAATGCTGGATGAAGAGAACGCCCTTGCACCTGCTACACGTTATGAGATAACAATAAAACCAGGCATAAAGGCTGAAGAGGGAGCAACTCTTAAGAAAGCTATTAGTCACACCTTTATTACCGAACGCCCAAAAGTCACCAATACACGGTTCAAGAGATGGGAAACGCCATATGTGCCAGTAATACAAATAACCTTTAATCAACCCGTTTCTAAGGAGGCTGTTGAAAAACAAATATTTTTAACAGTTAAGGGTCAGGGAAATATCCGAACTGCTATATTAGCAAAACCCGATCCTGTGAGTGATGAGATATTGTTGACTGAACGAATCGAAGACGAGGAATTTGGTACCTATTCTGTAAAAAATATTTCAAATTATTTCAATAAAAGAATCAGTTCAGTTGTAAATGGTGTTCTTTACAGAATGGTATGGCTGGTTTATCCAAAATCTGATTTACCAGAGGTTAGTGAAATAGAATTCAAAATTGGCCCGGGATTAGAATCTGTCTCTGGCCCTGAGAAGGGCCAAGAGAATAGGACACTGTACTCTGTACCTGCCTTTCCAGCATTTTCATTCCTAGGCTTAAAGTGTACAGATAATAAAAGAAAAAGATTATTCATCAAAACTGGTAATGAACAGAGTCTGTGCAATTCTGAAGAAGAAATATCACTTGTTTTCTCGTCACCTGTTTACCATAAAGAGGTAATCGATAAAATTATTATTAAACAGGTTAAACATGATAAGCAAATTAACCCTTATGGTCAGGTTTATGATAATTACAATTACTCCTATTTTCTTGGTAAAGAATCATATGATGAATTTGAGGTAAAAATCCATGTCAAACTTGAACCCAATCAGGAGTATAGAGTTACAAGCATATCAAAAGACATTATTGATCCTTTTGGACGCACTTTAGATAAGCCTATAGATATAAGCATGTCTACTGATCACCTTTCTCCTGACTATTTTTTCGATGATCCTGTTGTGCTTGAAAAATATTCTGATACAGATATGCCATTCACTGTAACAAACCTGGATAGCCTGACATTTACATATGACAAAATTACACATAATGGTAAGGAGG
This sequence comes from Deltaproteobacteria bacterium, assembly GCA_016931115.1. Classification (GTDB taxonomy): domain Bacteria; phylum Desulfobacterota; class DSM-4660; order Desulfatiglandales; family HGW-15; genus JAAZBV01. The sequence goes on from JAFGFM010000192.1 coordinate 28,476, forward strand.
ATTCATTAAAGCAGGAAATTAAAACCCCTAATGTCAAAGATATTAAAAAAGTAATTCCAGCCCGGATTCGTGAAATGTTAAATGGGCAATCTGGTGTTATTTATGGGAAGGTGACAACATCTCCCTATATAGACCCAGGCTACACTAAGCCAGAATTTTTATTAGCTCAGGTTACACCGTTTCATGTCCATCTAAAGAAAAGTTATTCCAGTATACTTGTATGGGTAACAGATATGAAGACAGGGAAACCTGTATCAGGGGCGAAGGTAGAAATTTATAAAGATAGTTTTTATAAAAATGAAACCATAGATTTAACAGCCAATCCATCCATTCTTTCTGAAGGTTTTACAGATTCTGATGGAATAGTTATTTTCCCTGGAATGGGAAAGCTAAAGGTTGCATCAGATGAATTATTTGTAATGGTTACAAAGGGAGATGATATTGCATTAATCCCTGGTTATTTTTTTAATGTTTATACCCCCTATGACTATTCTGAGAATATTTATCTTTGGGGTACAACGGCTCAGGGAGTCTATAAACCAGGAGACACTATTCAATATAAATATTATGTGCGGGATCAGGATAATATGGCATTTATACCTGCGCAAAAAAAAGGTTATGCCCTTAAGGTATATGACCCTGAAGATAAAATAGTCTTTGAGAAAAAAGACCTTGAATTATCTGATTTTGGTTCTTTACATGGGGAATTCAAATTGCCTGAAACCTGTTCTTCAGGCTTCTACAAGTTGATGCTTTCAGCTCCTTTTATTGAAAATGATATGCCTCAGGTAAAGGTCTTGGTAACTGATTTTTCAACTGCACCATTCAAGGTGAAAACGGAAATAAATAAACAATATGTGCAGAAGGGTGATACATTTGAAGTGAATACAAATGCACAGTTACATGATGGAGGATCTTACTTGGATGCATCTGCAAGGGTTACTGTGTTAATAAAAAGTTTTGGAAACCCAAGGTATTTCTTTCCAGATAGCAACGCATTAAATAACTTCAATTTTTTTACATCAGAAACATCGGGAAGATATTCTGAACAGGTATTAGATGAAGAAAAAGGCCTGCTTGATAAAGATGGTAACCTTAAAAACAGTTTTAAAATCACATCAGATATTCTTTTTGGTGAACTTGTTATAGAAAGTGCAGTCAGTGACGATCGTGGCAAGTATGTAACCGCAAAGGCAGCGGCAAAATATTCTTCCAGAGATCATTTTGTGGGTATCAATTTTAATAAATGGGGCATAGAAAAAGGAGAGTCCTGTCCAGTAGATATAATTGTAGTTAATGCAACCGGTAATATGGTTTCTGGCATTCCAGTTAATATAAATATAGAGAGATTAGAGAAAATAGTACCGCAGGCTAAAAAAGGAGAGAATTCATATCGAGAGATTTGCAATGAAAAATGGAATCCTGTTTTGAGTTATGTACTAAAATCTGCTCAAAAGCCTGTTGAGTATTCATTCATTCCTAAAGAAACAGGTGAGTACCGAATAACTGCTTCAATAAAGGATTCAAAGGGGAGAGAACATAGATCAAGTGATACTATAAACATAGTAGAAAGAAGACCTGAACCAGTAAATAATAGGGAAGATAATGAAATTGAGATAATAGCTGACAAAAAAAATTATATGGTAGGTGAAACTGCAAAATATACTATAAAAAATCCATTTCCTGGTACTAATGCATTGATTACAATAGAACGAAATGGAGTTGTAAAGCACTGGGTTGAGAAATTTGAAACTGAAACCCCTGTTGTTGAAGTAAAAATTGAAAAAGATTTTTTCCCGGGATTTTATTTCTCTGCCTTAGTTATGTCTCCAAGGACTGAGAAACCACTTGTAGGGAATAAAGACCCTGGAAAACCTGCATTTCGGATGGGCTATTTAAATACAACACTGGATGACAGATATAAAGAACTTGTTGTTGAGGTTAAGCCGGAAAAAGAATCATATAAACCAGGTGAATTAATAAAGGTAAATTTAAAAGCTTCATCCAAGTATAAAGAGAGTGAAAAGCCAGTTGAACTCGCTTTAGTGGTTATTAATGATGAAGTTTTCTCACTTATAAAAGATAGTAACAAATACTTTGATCCATATGAGGGGTTTTATTCCAGGTTCGGTCTTGGTGTTGATAATTTAAATTTATTGTCAGCTTTGATTGGTCGTCTACCCTTGGCCGAGTCAATTTTAGGTGAGGCATACGATAAAGCTGGTAATATCCCATTAGGTTCGGCACTTGGTCATGAAGTCGTTACAGATAGAGTTATTTTTGACTTACGCTCCAATTTTAAATTTGTTGCCTACTGGAACCCATCTATTGTTGCAGATAAAGATGGAAAGGCGAGTATTGAGTTTGAGGCACCGGATAATCTTACTGGTTGGCGGATATTTGCAATGGCTGTTACTCCTACTGACCAGATGGGATTAGGTGAGGGTAAATTTGCTGTTACAAAGGATACTGAGATACGACCTGTTATGCCTAACCAGGTAACAGAGGGTGATAGCTTTAAGGCTGGGTTCAGTATCATGAACCGGACCGATAAGACCAGAGAACTGACAGTTAATATTACAGCCGAAGGGGCTATTGAGACTGATCCGGGTAAGAATAATAAAGAGATCACACAAACCATTACTGCTGAACCTAATAAACGGAGCACTGTCTGGCTTCCTTTAAAGACAAAGAGTTCAGGTAAGATAAAATTCACAGCAAAGGGTGGAGACTCAACTGAACAGGATGGGCTTGTACATGAGCTTGAAGTGCGTAAAATGGTTAACCTTGAAACCTCTGCTACTTATGGAACTTCAATTGATAAGAAGGTAACTGAATTTATTAAATTTCCTTCGGATATAAGAACAGATGTGGGTAATGTTAAAGTATCCCTTTCACCTACAGTTATCGGAAATGTGGAAGGTGCATTCCAGTATATGCGTGATTACCCATATATATGCTGGGAGCAGAACCTTACAAAAGCGGTTATGGCATCTCATTATCAGAACCTGAAGAAATATATGCCTGCTGATTTTACATGGGAAGGCTCTGATAATCTGACCCAATCCATGCTGGATAAGGCAGCATCTTTCCAAGCACCTAACGGGGGTATGACATATTACACCCCTAATGATCAATATGCAGACCCATATTTAAGTGCATACACTGCTATTGCATTTTCATGGCTATCAGAAAGAGGCTACAAGATACCATCAGATGTGCATGAGAAACTTAATGGCTATTTGCTAAGCATGCTTAAAAAGGAACAAATCTCTGATTTCTATTCTAAAGGTATGGCATCCACTGTCAGGGCAGTTACTTTAACTGCACTGGCCAAACAGGGTAAGATAGGTATTGATGACCTGAAACAGTATTATCCTCGTGTAAAGGATATGGACCTGTTCGGTAAAGCACATTTCTTAATAGCTACTATCAATATAAAGGGCACAGAGGATATGCAGAAAGAGGTTTTTAACATGATCCTCTCCCATTCTGACCAGACAGGCGGCAAATATGTATTCAGTGAGACACTTGATAGCGGTTATTCAAGGATATTAACATCATCCTTAAGGACAAACGCTGCCATATTGAGCAGCCTTATAGCCTATGGAAAGACAGAACAGGGTAAGGCCCTTGTTGGTGATATACCATTTAAGATAGTTCGTTACATAACCCAGACCAGAAAGCAGAATGGCAGGTGGGAAAACACCCAGGAGAACATCTTCTGTATGAATGCCCTAATTGAATTTAGTCAGGCATATGAAAACCAGAAACCAGATATGACCATCATTGCAAAGTTAGGCCAAGAGACTATGGGTAAAACAGAGTTCATGAATGTGCGTGATAAACCGGTTGAACTATCAAGACCGATTAAGGAAAATGACATTGGCAGGAAAACAGCCATAACAATAGAAAGAGAAGGTGAGGGGAGGTTATATTACAGTGCAGGTATGACCTATGCCCCTATTAAACCAAACAGAGAACCAGTAAATGCTGGTATAGATATAAAACGTGAGTATGCTGTTGAGCGTAATGGCGAATGGGTTCTTCTTAAGAGCCCAATGGAGATAAAGAGGGGAGAGCTTGTAAGGGTAGACCTGTTTGTTTCCATACCTGTTGCCAGGAATTTTCTTGTGGTTAGTGACCCTGTACCCGGAGGGCTTGAACCGGTTAACAGCGACCTTGCTACATCATCAATTGTAGATGCAGACAAAGGAAACTACAAACCTGCCGGAGGATCATGGTGGTTCCAGTATGGTGATTGGTTCTCATATGGCATATCCAGGTGGAGTTTCTATCACAGGGAGTTAAGACACCATGCTGCAATATTCTACTCCGAATATCTCCCTGCTGGTAATTACCACCTCTCATACACAGCACAGGCAATAGCCTCAGGTGAGTTTACAGTAATACCTACCCATGCAGAAGAGATGTATGACCCAGATGTGTTTGGTAAATCAAGTGCGGGTATATTGAATGTGAAGATGGAGGAATAATAAAGAGGTCGGGAGTCAGAATTCAGAAGTCAGAATTCAGGAGTCAGAATTCAGAAGTCAGAATTCAGAAGTCAGGAGACAGAGGTCAGGATACAGAAGTCAGGAGACAGGGGTCAGATGACAGGGGTTAGATGACAGAGGTCAGATGACAGAGGGAAGGCAGGAAATAGGAAATAGGAATACTGGGAAATCGATGCGGAGTATTCAGGTGTTACGTTACCAAGATCGTAGTAACTATAAAAGAATATAGCAGTAAATGAAGGAGATCATATGAAATCCGTCATTTTCTTGGTACTGCTGTTGGGTACCTGCTTAACATCATGTCAAACAGCAGGAACAAAATCAGCAAAAGAGGTTTCACCTGTATCAATTCAAGACGAGGCAGTGTATGAACCAGGTGGCATGTGGATGCCACAGCAGATTGCAGGGCTTCACGCTGAAACCCTGAAAAAAATGGGGCTTGAGATAGACCCAGGGGTTTTTGCTGATCCGCTTGAGTTTCCGCTTAATGCAATTGTGCATCTGGGAGGATGTTCCGCCTCTTTTATTTCTCCTGAAGGACTGGTAATAACGAACTACCATTGTGTAAAGGGCTACCTGCAGTATAATTCATCCGAAGAGAACAATCTGTTACACACAGGATTCAAGGCGAACAATTGCAATGAAGAGGTATCAGCCGGACCGCTTGCGAGGGTTTATGTTACAACCGGGGTTACTGATGTAACAGACCGTGTACTGACAAATATTGGCGATATCAGGGATGACCTGGAGAGATTTAACCTCATAGAAAAACGCACAAAAGAATTGATCAGGGAATTCGAGGATGCCAATCCACATTCCCGATGTGATGTGGTTTCATTTTTTGGCGGTGGCAAATATTATGTTATCACACGCCTTGAAATCAAGGATGTCCGTCTGGTATATGCGCCTCACAGGGGTATTGGTGAGTTTGGGGGTGATATAGATAACTGGATGTGGCCCAGGCATACAGGCGATTTTTCTCTTCTGCGTGCATATGTTTCACCGGATGGGACACCTTCTGAATACTCTTTAAAAAACATCCCTTATAAACCCAGGGCCTTTTTGAAGATAGCTAAAAAAGGATTTAAACCTGGGGATCTCGCCTTTGTGGTTGGATATCCCGGCAGTACCGAGCGGTTGACTACTGCTGTGGAAACAGAGTTTGATGTGGACTGGAACATGCCGTTTCGTTTAAAACTATATCAGGAACTCATAGATGTGTTACATGAAACAGCAGGTGATGACGAAACATTAAATATCAAGGCAGCCGCAATGATATCCGGCCTTGAGAATACAAAGAAAAATTTTACAGGGGTACTGGATGGTGTCAGAAAGAAAAATCTTGTTAAAGAAAAATATAATACTGAAAAGAGGCTTCAGGGATGGATAAATTCAGACAGGGATAGAAATGCAAAATATGGAAACGTAATTGATGAGATAAGCCTGCTACTGAAAGATTTTTATCAAAATCGTGAGAAAGACCTTATGATACGCCAGACAGGCAGGGTTGCGATATTGAATTCTGCTGTGAATATTGTACGAATGGCAGAAGAGAGGGTGAAACCGGATCTCGAACGTGATCCCGAATATCAGGAGCGTAACTGGCAGCGTCTGGAACAAAACGAGATACAGATGCAGCAGACATACTCACGTGAATTAAGCATTGCAATACTGAAGCTACTGTTATCTGAAAGCGCTGCCTTTACACAGAATGGCCGGTCCGGGATATTGACCGGCATATTTGGTAAATCAGATATTTCCGGACCGGAAATCGACAGTTTCATTAACGAGCTGTTCAGTAAAACCAGAATGGAAGATCTGGAATTTAGAAGGCATCTTTTTAAAAATGGTACTGTTGAGGAAATCAGGCAGAGTGATGACACTATAATAAAGCTGGGATTAGTTCTAAGCCCCATGCTTGAAGATATTAAGGAACGAGAAAAGCGTCTGTACGGGGCAATGGCACTGTTGCGGCCGCTCTATTTTGAGGCGCTGAGCAAATATAAGGCCGGAAATATCGCCCCTGATGCAAACAACACAATACGTGTTTCCTTTGGCACTGTGCGAGGTTTCAAACCAGACCAGGAGGCAGAAGAATACTATCCATTTACAAAGGTATGGGAAATGGTTGAGAAATGGGCAAAGAACCATGGTAAGCACCCCTTTGATGCACCTGATGCCATCATTGATGCGGTACAGCAGCGTGAGTATAAGGGTTATGTACCAGAATATATAGGCCAGGTCCCGGTAAATGTGTTGACTGATCTGGATATCACAGGCGGGAATTCAGGCTCAGCGACATTAAACAGTAAAGGTGAATTTGCAGGAATAGCATTTGACGGCAACATAGAAGGCGTTGCAAGTGACCTTGTATTTTTGCCTGAACTCACCAGGGCCATACATGTTGATGTCCGATATATACTGTGGATACTTGATAAAGTCGAACATGCAAATTATCTAATTGATGAAATGGGGGCAAACGAAAAACAATAGATATATTGTGGAGTGATAAGATGACAGATTAATAAATATTCAGATATCATCAGGGGAGTGTAATCACACAAGGAGTAAAAATGCAGATGCAAAATGATAGCAATCGGGTATTTAAACCATTCGTAGGCGCAGAACAGTCTATTAAAGAGGTTACCTGGAAGGCAATAATCCTTGGCTCTGTCATCTCTGTGGTCTTTGGTGTAGCCAATGCCTACCTGGGGCTTAAATTCGGCATGACTGTCTCGGCCTCTATTCCTGCCGCAGTAATCTCTATGGCAGTATTGCGCCTCATGTTCAAGCGTGTAACAGTGCTGGAGAACAACATTGTTCAGACAATCGGTTCTGCCGGTGAGTCTCTTGCTGCAGGTATTGTCTTTACTATTCCTGCCTTTTTTATCTGGTCTGCTGATCAGTCTCTCCTTGCTGCCGGATATGTTCACGTAATCACAAAAACACAGATCTTCTGGCTTTCCATGCTTGGAGGCGGATTAGGTATTCTGCTTATGATTCCACTTCGTAAATATCTGGTCGATCAGGAACACGGGCGGCTTGCCTTTCCTGAAGGGACTGCATGTGCCGAGATAATAATTGCCGGTGATGAAGGCGGAACCAAGGCCAGGCTTGTATTTTTGGGGATCGCAATCGGTGCATTATACAAGGCCCTTCAGAATATGCTCAAGATATTGCCTGAATCTGTGAATTACGATTTCAAGGGTCTGCTTAAGGGCGGCACAATAGGTGTTGACGCCACCCCGGCCCTTCTGGGGGTGGGATATATCATAGGGCCAAGGATCTCTGCCCTTATGCTCAGCGGGGCCGTGCTCGGTTACCTTGGCTTTGCCCCACTTATTGCATTTATAGGCAACCAGATACCGGACATGGTCATATCTCCCGGTACCATCCCTATAAGCGAAATGGATTCGGGCGCACTTCGAAATTTTTATATTAAATACCTTGGAGTAGGTGCTGTAGCCATAGGCGGATTTATTTCTCTCATAAAGTCGCTCCCTGTTATCTTCTCTTCATTTTCAAAGGGGCTCGGACAGCTCCTGGGGAAAAATGCAGGAAACGAGGTCCCTGTACGAACTGACCGGGATCTACCCATGAAATGGGTTTTGATCGGCGTACTGGGCATCATTGCCGCAATATGGATTCTTCCCGGCACTGAACTGCATCTGATCGGTGTTATAATCTCAGTGGTGTTCGGATTTTTCTTTGTGGTTGTTGCTGCGCGTATTGTCGGTATTGTGGGGTCTTCATCATCCCCGGTATCGGGCATGACCATTGCCACACTTCTTGTTACATGTCTGATGCTTGTCTATTTTGGCGTATCAGGCGTAAAAGGGATGGTTACGGCCATGTCAGTGGGCACCATAGTCTGTATTGCAGTGTGTATGTCAGGCGATATTGCACAGGATCTTAAAACAGGTTATCTGCTTGGCGCCACGCCCTGGAAGCAGCAGCTTACAGAATTTATAGGCCTGATCTTTCCGGCGATTGCAATGGGATTTACTGTATTTTTTCTTAATGATGCCTTTGGTTTTGTTCAGATAGAGGGTTCAAACCGAGCACCCTTGCTTGCACCACAGGCAAATGTAATGGCCACGCTTGTTCAGGGAGTAATGAATTCCAGCCTGCCCTGGCTGCCCATTATCGTAGGAGGAATGGTTGCCCTTTCAATAGAACTGCTCGGGGTCTCTTCTCTTCCATTTGCCATTGGACTCTATCTGCCTCTTTCTCTTTCCACACCAATAATGACCGGAGGGCTGATTTCCTATTTTATTAATAGATATGCCAGAGAAGAAAATAAAAAGAGTAAAAATGAAAACGGAATTCTCTTTTCGTCCGGACTTGTTGCAGGTGATGCGCTGGTATCAGTACTGGTGGCCTTTATGATAGGCACATGGACCTTTTATGAGCGCTATTATGATGCACATGATGGTATGATGAGGACAATAACAGGCAGCCTTGGTCCCTGGATCTCTCTTGTATGTTTTATATCTCTTGCAGCGGTTCTCGGGCATCTTGCCTGGCATGGAGGCATAAAGGGGAAATAGAAAAGGGTAGGGGCGTAATTATTCGACACTACAGGATAAAAAAACGGGATTTGTATCCTGTTCCCAAGATGAGAATGCAAACATGATGGTGTTTTAGGGTGGCATTTTATATGCCACATCTTTATCGGTGGGGTATAAAACCCCACCCTACGAAAAACCTAAAACAATCTACCGATAAGAAAGGGCAGGGCGGTTTCCACACGCAGTATCCTGTCACCCAGGGATACTGCCTTAAAACCTGTTCGCTTTAAGGCATCTATTTCATAGGTGATAAAACCCCCTTCAGGGCCTATGGCAATAGTAACAGGCGAAATCACCTGACCGGGGCATGGGATATCTGCAACCGGGTCAGCCACCAGGGCAAGGGTATCTTTTATAATTAATGGCAGTTCATCTTCAATAAAAGGTCTAAAGAGTTTTCTGATTTTGATTTTGGGCATAACAGTGTCTTTACCCTGTTCCAGCCCCATTATCATCTGTATACGAAGATTATCCTCATCAAGCACAGGGCTTTCCAGATAGCTCTTTTCTACCCTCCATGTCTTAATAATGTATATTTCCTTGATGCCCATTGTTGCAGCATGCTGGATAACCCTGTTTAAGACCTTTGGTCTTGGCATGGCAAGGATAAGTATAAGAGGAAGAGGGGCAGGGGGGGTGTCATCCAATTCGACCTTCAATATAAGTCTATCCTTATTGAGATCAATTACTACCCCCTTTCCCATTAGACCGTTCAGGAGCCCTGCTTTTAATGTATCACCATGAGCCGGTTTTATACAGGTGAGAATATGCTCTAATTTTTTACCTGTTATTTCAGCCTTGCCATCATGGATATCTTCTTTATCGAGAATTATCAGATTCATTTTTTACCAGGGTATTATGATAAATTTAAAATTATCTTCCTCTACCAGAAATGGAGTTTTGTCTCTTTCTCGTAATTGGTCTCAAGCAGTCTCCTGATAGCAGCAATAATAGTCCTTCGCAGACCTATCTCATCAGGTAGAGATGGATCCTGCCATGCCTCATTTATCCGTGTCCCGACCATAAAGTGTATTATATCGCTGTCAAGCATCATCGCTACTATCTTCGAAGCAGGGCTGTTTTCATCATGATCAGGAGATGTCCCTCTTGCAAGCATGACCTGAACATGATGCAGGGTGATTATCCCTTCAGTAACAAGATCTATTCCCGCGATAGCAGAAAGCGGAGGCTGTGATGATATGAAGCGTTCATTTACGAAAGTCAAATCCCGTTTAAGCTCTCTTGCAATGATCTTTGCGGTTGTGCCGCCGCATATGATCTTTTTCCCGTTAAAATTAGATAAAGCCGCTGCAAGCGCCGCATCCCTTGAGTTATCAAGCGGGGGGCCGCTAACCATAAGCAGCTCCTGAGATGTCCTTAAGTGTATAACCCCGCATGTCCCGTCATCGTGCATCTGGTAGTGATCAATTTCATTGGCCCTGCTGATGATGCTTTCTGCTAGTTCCCGTGCGCCGGGTAACCCTTCAGTGGCAATCAGTTTTTCAGTAAAAAGGGTAACCCCCTGATTGCCCCAGCCAAGCGGATATCTTTTTGAACCCATACCTGCCTGTGTGATACCGTCCGAGAGCAGTATTATGCGGTCATCCTGTTCAAGCTTTAAATGCATAAACTCCAGCCTGTACTTTCTTTTTCCATGAATGCCTTCACTGTATTCTGCAGGCAGTATCTCACACCTGTTTTTCTTTACGACGATTGGGAGAGGATTATCATAATTTATAATTCGGACATTATGTTCACTGTCAATTTCAACAATCGTAAAGGTGGCATAACTTATCTTTCTTACGCTGCATACAGGGAGTGTCTTCATGATAATCTGCGCACAACGGTTTACATCCCTTAAACCGCATGTAAAGTTCATTGCCATTGTGGCGGTTAGAGTTGACAGCACATTCGCCTTTATACCGCTCCCAAGACCATCCGAGAGGATAACAATCAGCCTGTCTTCTTCCCTGATATGATGATACTGGAATGTATCACCAAATACCCTCTGGCCATATTTCATCAGCTGCTTATGTTTTATATCAATCGAGCCTATGGGTTCTGTATCCACCATTACTCCTCCTGATCCTGTGGACCAAAACACTCTATGATTCCTGATAGCACCATCTCAGTCTCAGAGGCATTTTCACCCAGCAGGTATGCAATCTTCTGAACAGTGGATAGATTTTTTCGAATAACACTTCGCGCCCGTTTTATTATCTCTTCTCTCTGCATCTCAGGGTCTGTAATGTCACTGAAGATGCCGCCTGCAATCAGTCCTGGTTCAATTGTAAAGATCGTGCATCGTAAAAGACGATTATTAATATTGATTTCACGACTTGATATATCCTCTTCACTCTCAAGCACATGCCTGAAAAATGAACCGACAGGCAGCACCTTATCAAGCACCGCACCGGCCATGCCGGGTCTCTGTTCAAAAATTGTCATTGCATCGTCACCTGCAAGAATGGCAAACCTTTCATTGCACTCTATTATGCGCATTGATGTATCAACAATGACAACGCCAAGCGGGATAGCAGAGATGAGTTTGTTTGCCTTTTTGCTGGCAAGTTTTCTCATATAGGTGACACACATGGCTGTCTCAGCCCTGCCCTCTACCACGGCCTTTGCAAAATCACGGCAGTTCAAATATCCGCACCCACCGCAGTTATGTTCGTCTTCAGGGGTATATTTACCTGTAGCACGCAGTACCTTGATGATATCCTCGTCGCTCACCTCTTTTGATGGAATCTCAAAAGGTTCAGTGATTCCCTCAACATTTTCAACTGTGACTGCGGGGTCTCTCCACATTAATTCCTCGGTGTTTCGGAGAATGGATATTCTTTTTGATAATATACTATCATCTTTTTGTGCAACAGGGCCATTTATACACCCTCCTGGGCATGCAAGCAGTTCAAGAAACAGTGGCTCTTCTGTTTTTAATGTGCTGAGTGAATTTAATACCGATTCAATCTCAGGAAGCCCTGAAAAGTGCATCATATGACGATCAATTATCCTTCCATTACCTCTGATGCCTGCAATCATTCCACCATCAACAGGATATACTGTGCCCTCTTGTGCCTTTCGTGGAGTAAAAATGTCTGTACCTGCTTTTCCATTACCAAATGTAATACCCTTTTGTTCAAACATCGTTCGCAGGTTTTGAAATGTCAGTACACAGTCGCAAAGGTTTGGATACTGTACTATCTCATCTTTTTTGGCAATACACGGCCCGAAAAAAACCACGGCAGAGTCTGGATATATTTCTTTAAGCAATTTTGAATGGGACAGCATTGGTGATAATACAGGGGATAGAAGCCGGGTCAATGATGGGTAATATTTTCGGATATAATTAACCACAACCGGGCATGCAGTGGATATCATGGGCTCGTTATATTCAGATGATTCATTCAGCAACCTGTATACATGACCTGATACCTCTTCCGCGCCCAGGGCGGTCTCTGAAACACCTGAAAAACCAAGTTGTTTTAATGCATAAATAAAATCATGATCAGTAATATGGTCAAATTCTGATCTGAAGGATGGGGCAATGGAGGCGATTACACTTTTTCCACTGGCGAATAGTTTTTCTGCCAGAGCAATATCATTGCGTACCTTTTTCGCGCCTCTCGGGCAGGCTGCTACACATTTTCCGCAATGGATGCATAATTCTTCCAGTACCGATGCAACTCCCTGTTCTATTTTTATAGCCTTTACAGGGCAATTGCGCAGGCACCTATAGCAGTCCTGGCACTCTGCTTTTTCTGTGTAAACCGGGCTCAGTGCATTCATGGCATCCTCTTTTCATGGGCTAGTTTAATTATCTCAGACAGAATTTCACCTTCACTGCATCTGCATGGTTCACCATTAATCCTGCCATTGGGGCCTGTACGACATTTGTTTTCACACATTGCCCCGCGAATATGCACCTGTTCCTCCAGACCATGTTTTTTAACAAAATCATCTATAGCAGCAGCAGTGATCCGGTTTCCACGTGCAAAGCAGGCGCTCCCCATACATAGTTCAATATCTATATGTTTATCAGTACCCACAATACCTCTCTATTAAAACTTACAAAATATCATTAATCCTTTTCTGTATATTGTCAAAGGTGCAGCCTGCAACAATATCGTTGTTTATCATAACCATAGGCGCCTTTCCGCTGCACTTTTCAAAACAGAATGCGGCCTTTACTTCAACAATGTCCTGAAGCGCATGTGAATTAACATATGCCACAAGATCTCTCATCAGTTCATGGGCACCACCCAGGCAGCAGTTTGTTCCCACGCAGATGGAAACAGATAATTTAGGTGCCGATGATCCAAGAAGATGAAATGCATCATCTCTCACCCTTTTCCGGCTCCTGTAATGTGTGTGAAGCAGCTTATGCGCCTCATCAGAGCCTGAATTACCAAGATACTCCTTGTATATTTTAGCAACACTGCTGTTAGAAAGGGTTGTGCTGATTTTACTTTTATTATCTATCTCTCTTAATCCTTCAGCCCTTTTTGTAACACTCTTAAAGTCAGTAATTACAGGTTGTCCGGCCCCGTTTATACAACCACCAGGGCATGCCATAACCTCAATAACCTGGTATGGTGATGAGCCATTAACTATATCCTTACAAATAGCACGGGCGTTTTTAAGACCGTATACAACCGCGCTTTTAAAGGAGGTGTCACCAATGTTAACAGTTAATTCAGTGATACCCTCTGTAACCCTGTTTTTAACCACCTCGCAGGTATCAATGCTTCCGGCAATCTTTTCAGCCGCAAACCTTACAACTGCCTCTGTTACACCTCCTGACATACCGAATATGATCCCTGCGCCTGATGCTATTCCAAAAGGCATATCAAAATCTTCATCCTTAAGATCAGTAAATCTTATGCCTGCTGATTCAATCATTTTGCCCAGTTCCTGTGTGGTAATAACCGCATCCACATCACGTCCATTTTCAGTAGTGAACTCATGACGTGCTGCCTCAGCCTTTTTTGCAGTGCAGGGCATAACTGAAACCACCTTGAATTTATCATTCGATTTGCCAATTTTATCCGGCATGATCTTGTGTGCAAGGCTTCCAAACATCTGCTGTGGCGACCTGCATGTGGATAGGTTTTCTAATAGTTCGGGAAAGTACTGCTCCGCAAATTTCACCCATGAAGGGCAGCATGATGTTATGAGAGGTAAATGTTTTTTCTCTGAGAGACGTTTAAGAAGCTCTGACCCCTCTTCGATTACTGTAACATCTGCTGTAAATGCTGTATCATATACATTGTCAAAACCGATATTACGCAGGGCAGCGATCAGTTTACCGGTTGTTATTGTGCCTGCCGACAATGAAAAATATTCACCAAGTGCAACGCGTATTGCAGGGGCAACCTGTGCAACCACTGTTACAGATGGGTCATCAATCATTGCCCATACTGCATCTATCTCTGGTTTTGGAACAATTGCGCCTGTGGGGCATACCCTTGCACACTGGCCGCAGTCAACGCACTCTATCTCTCCAAGCCCGCGGTTAAACACCGGGACTACCTTTGCATTGGCCCCGCGCCATGCAAAGTCGATGGCTCCAATACCCTGTATTTCATCGCAGGCACGCACGCAGTCACCGCATAATACACATTTATTCGGATCACGTATAAGAGCAGTTGATGAGGTATCATGCATTTCCTTACGCACTTTAGATTTATACCTTATTTTATCAATGCCCATGGTGCGGGAGAGTTTCTGAAGTGAGCATGTCCCGTTTTTAAGACAGGTTGTACACTCCCTTTCATGATTTGCAAGGAGCAGTTCAAGATTTAATTTTCTTATGTTTCTGACCTCACGTGTATTAGTCCATACAACCATGCCCTTTTCAGGAGGCGTTGAACATGAGGTAACAATACCACGCCCCTCTATCTCTACCAGGCACATGCGGCAGGCCCCGTACACGCTAAGTTCAGAATGATAGCAGAATGTGGGTATATCAATACCGGCCTTCCTCGCTATCTCTAAAACATTGCGCTCATTTTCTATAAGGTATTCACATCCGTTTATTTTTATTGTTTTTGTTTCGTTCATTATTGCACCCCCGTAATCGCATCAAACTTGCATTTCTGTGCACAGGCCCCGCAGCGGATGCATATGTCAGCATTTATGGAATGAGGCTGCTTTTTCTCACCGGTTATTGCCCCCACAGGGCAGACCTTTGCGCAGACCCCGCATCCTATACATATGTCAGCATGAATTTCAGGTTTTTGAAGCGCCTTGCACTGACCGGCCCTGCATTTTTTATCAACAATATGTTCTATATACTCATCACGGAATGCCCTGATTGTAGATAAAACCGGGTTTGGCGCAGTCTTCCCAAGGCCGCATAAAGAGGCGGTTCGCACTGCATTGGCCAGCTCTTCCATATCAGTAAGTGTTTGAAGGGTTGCCTTTCCCTGTGTAATCTCTTCAAGCATTAAAAGAAGCTGTTTTGTGCCTTCCCTGCATGGTACGCATTTGCCGCATGACTCATTCTGTGTGAAATTCATAAAATATTTTGCAACCTGCACTATGCAGGTATTGTTATTCATGACAACAAGACCGCCTGAGCCAACCATTGCACCAATTGATTTGAGAGAGTCAAAATCAAGGGGGAGTGACTTGTTTCCCTCTGTAAGGCAGCCGCCGGATGGCCCGCCGATCTGTACCAGCTTGAAACTTTCGCTCCTTTCACCCTCTGCGGTAAGCACCCCTCCACCAATATCATTTACAATTTCGTTAAGCGTTGTACCAAAGGGCACCTCTATAAGCCCGGTATTTGCCACATGACCTGTGAGTGCAAATGTCTTTGTGCCTGGTGATTTTTCCGTGCCGATTGTGAGGAATGTATCCGCCCCCATGCGTAAGATTATAGGGACAGTGGCCAGTGTCTCCACATTGTTTATAATAGTGGGCTTTCCATGCAGCCCCTGCTGAGATGGAAATGGAGGTTTAGGCGAGGGCATACCGCGTCTTCCCATTACAGATGCCATAAGCGCAGTCTCCTCACCGCATACAAAGGCGCCTGCGCCCTCCATCACATCAATATTAAAGCTGAAACCGGTGCCCAGTATGTTATCACCAAGAAAGCCTTTGCTTAATGCATCCTCAACAGCCCTTTTCATACGCTTGACCGCCAGAGGGTATTCCGCCCTGACATAGACCACACCCTCTTTTGCGCCAATCGCCTTTCCGGCTATGATCATCCCTTCAATAACAGAATGGGGGTTTCCTTCCATAACACTTCTGTCCATAAATGCGCCCGGATCACCCTCATCACCATTACATATTACATATTTCTGGTCACCAGGTTCAATTCGTGCAAGGTCCCATTTTTTACCGGTCGGGAAACCTCCACCACCGCGACCGCGAAGCCCTGATTTCATTATTTCCGCACATATTTTTTCAGGCGCTGTTTCTGACAGCATGGAAAAAGCGGCCTTATACCCGTCATGTGCTATATATGCCCCGATATCTTCAGGGTCTATAATGCCGCACATTTCAAGGGTCAGGCGGTGCTGTTTCTGGTAGAATGGTATTTCAGCCTTTCCTTTGCAGCGCACACCTGTCGAAGGATCAATATATAGAAGTCGTTCTATAACCCTGCCATTTTTAATGGTTTCATTTATTATTTCATCAACGTCAGAAATCTTTACCTTCACATAAAATATCCCCTGTGGATCAATCGTTATCAGCGGCCCCATCTGGCAGAATCCCTGGCATCCGCTGCCTGTAATACCAATAGCTCTATTATCATCATGTTTATCTATTGCGAGTACGGCATTATTTTTATCAAGTTCCCAGAGATTCGATTTAAAGGCATCAATAATGGCCTGAGCACCATTGGCTATACAGCCTGTTCCGGCACAGATAGTGATCCTGGTTTTTTGTCTCTTTATGCGGTTTTCATATTTGTTTCGAAGTGCTGTAATTTTCTCGTTCATTTCTTTACCCCTGCCTCATGCTTCCTGATATTTTCTATAATATCTTTTACCTTGTTTTCTGTGAGCTGGCCGTATACATCGCCGTTCACCATCATTACCGGGGCAAGCCCGCATGCGCCCAGGCAACTTACGGTCTCAACAGTGAACAAAAGATCGTCAGTGGTAGTTTTTTTATCAGAAAGGGATAGTACCTTCTTTATCGTTTCAAACATGTTCATTGATCCTTTAACATGACAGGCTGTTCCATCACATACCCTTACAACATATTTGCCTTTAGGCTGTAGCGCAAAATGGGCATAAAAGGTCGCCACGCCATAAACCCTTGCAGGGCTAATTCCGAGCGCGTTTGCCACATACATCATTACCGCCTCAGGCAGATATCTGTATTCTTCCTGCACAGCGTGCAGTATGGGGATAAGTTTTTCATGATTATATTGGTAATTTTCCAGTATTTTAACCACTACATCATACTGACGTACAGGTGTTGCCACCTTTTTTGAATCAGCATCATTTTCTGATGCCATATTTTCAATATTATCTCTCATGTTTCATTCCTTTCTGGAGTATAACTAAGGATGTTATCAGGTCTTCCTGCTGTACAATAACAGTTTTAGGGACCTTAAGTGCGCATGGTGAAAAATTCCATATACCTTTGATACCAGCCTCCACCATCATATCGGCAATTTCCTGCGCTGCTTGAGGGGGAACAGCAATTATACCGATCTCCACATGAAGCCTTTTTACGAGATTCACCATCTTATTAATTGGAAAAATTGAAACCCCATTGATCAATATCCCGGCCTTTGAAGGGTCATTATCAAAACCGGCAATTATTTTGAATCCCCGTTTTTTAAATCCATTATAGCCGATGAGGGCTGAACCCAGGCTGCCGCATCCGACAATAACCAGCTCATCCAGATTTCCCCATCCCATGTATTCATAAATAGCCGCAATAAGATTTGGAATATCAAAGCCGATTCTTGGCCTTCCGACAGCGCCTATTGCCTCACAATCCTTGCGTACCACTATTGGGTCAATATTTAGATGGGCCGCAATGGCTGTTGAGGATATGGTCGTAAGGCCCTGGGAAAGGGCGGATTCCAGGTATGAATGATATTCCGGCAGTCTTCTGATAAGAGGCGCGGAAAAGGTCCGAATAGATTGTGGCATAACCAGTCTCCTTATAAATAATAACCTATCGATAACAAGCAATCGATAAAAGTATATCTAATATACAAGTATAAAAAACAGGTGTCAAGAAAAGTTTTTAAAATTTTTTATTAAAAAAATATCTGTCTATTTAATAATTAACAGGGTGAAGCTTTCTAC
>JAFGFM010000193.1 GCA_016931115.1 Deltaproteobacteria bacterium
GAAAACCTTGTTCAACTGAAAAGGCTTGTTGATGAAAAGGATGCTGACCTGGGCATCTCCTTTGACGGTGATGCAGACAGGATCGGTGTAATTGATAAGGAGGGCAACATCATATGGGGTGATCAGCTCATGATCATCTTTGCAAGGGCAATACTAAAGAATTATCCTGGGGCAGCAATTATTGGAGAGGTCAAGTGCTCCCAGGTGCTCTATGATGATGTAAAAAAACATGGCGGAACACCAATCATGTGGAAGGCAGGCCACTCACTTATTAAGGGTAAGATGAAGGAGACAGGTGCCCTGTTTGCGGGAGAGATGAGCGGCCACCTCTTTTTTGCGGACAGGTATCTTGGTTTTGATGATGCCATATATGCAGGGGCAAGGCTCCTTGAGATACTCACAACAGAAAATATGAGCGTGAGGGATCTGCTGGCGGGAATCCCGACAATGGTCAATACACCTGAAATCCGCATGGACTGCCCTGATGATAAAAAGTTTGGTGTAGTTAAAAAGCTGGTTGAGGAGTTTAAAAAGGAATATGAGGTGATTGATGTTGATGGCGCAAGGGTGCTCTTTGATGGCGGCTGGGGGCTTGTAAGGTCATCCAACACCCAGCCTGTGCTGGTATTAAGGTTTGAGGCCACAGATCAAAAACGGCTTGAGGAGATAAGAACAATCTTTATGGAAAAACTAGAAAGGGCGCTTTAGCATTGTCATATCTTCTGCCTCTGAAACAATAAAAAAGGATTGCAAATTTAAATCAGTTCTTTTAAAATACATGCAAAATTAAATCTCAAAATTAAATATACATGTATAAAAGAATACAAAATATGGCCCTCAGTTCTGGAGAGACTTGCTTTTTATGGGGTCCGCGCCAGACAGGAAAAAGCACACTCCTGAAAACGCTTTTCCCAAAGGCCACAAGATATGATCTATTGTTATCAACAGAATATCAACGGTTTTTACATTCACCTGGGCTTATTCGCGAATACTGTTTGGGTGCAGGGCTTGATGGGAATACTCAAATTGAGCCCATAATTATAGATGAAATCCAGAAGGTTCCTGCACTGCTCGATGAGGTACACTGGCTGATTGAAAATAGGGGATTGCATTTTATACTATGTGGTTCAAGCGCCAGAAAGCTAAAAAGAGGGCATGCAAACCTGCTGGGCGGGCGTGCTGTCAGGTATGAAATGTTTCCATTGGTCTTCCCGGAGATCCATGATTTCTCACTAATAAAGGCATTGAATTCCGGATTAATTCCTCGTCACTATGAAAGTCAGTATCCATTAAAGCTGATACAGTCATATGTTGGAGATTATCTACGGGAAGAAATTGCAGCAGAGGCACTGACTAGAAATATCCCTGCCTTCAGCCGTTTTCTTGAAATTGCGGCGCTAACAAACGGGGAAATTATCAACTATACAAATATTGCAAGTGAATGCGGTGTTTCAAGTCCCACAGTAAGAGAGTATTTTCAAATCCTGGAAGATACCCTTATAGGGCGACATTTACAGCCATTTCGCAAAAGAAAAAAAAGACGGCTGGTTCTGAGTCAAAAATTTTATTTCTTTGACCTTGCCCCGGTTATTCATTTTACACGCAGGGGAGATGTGCTTCCAGGATCAGAGCTTTTCGGACGTGCTTTCGAACATTTTTTACATATGGAAATTACGGCTCATGCAAGTTACTCAGGAAAATCCTACCCAATGTATTTCTGGAAAACCTCTTCAGGAATGGAAGTAGATTTTATACTTGGGGATCATGAAATTGCGATAGAGGTAAAAGGAACTGATCATGCCCAGCCAAAACACCTGAAAGGATTGCGACAGTTCAGAGAAGAATATACAACCAGCCGGAACATTCTTGTTTCATTGGATGAAAGGGAGAGGAGAACTGAAGATGGGATGGAGATCCTTCCGTGGAAAATTTTTCTGGAAAAGCTATGGGCAGATGAGATCATATAAAGAATTTATCAAATTTGTCAGAATGCCGATAAATATGCAGTGTGTTAAATATGTCGGGTAAGAACATGAAAAAGATTCAAACTGTAAAAGATAAGAGTGGTATCTTAATTAATAGTGTATCAGGAAGTATTTCTTCAGAAGACATTGCTGTACATCTCATAAATGCTACACTTAATCTTACAACTATCCCTGCATTGTGGGATTTTACAGATGCAGATATTGGTAAAATCACTTATGAAGAATTGATAGGTATGGCAAAAAAGTTAAAACCATATGTCGAATTAAGGTCAGAGGTCAGGACCGCCATTGTTGCAATGTGATAATTTCCATCTGATGCTTTAGAATATCCCTCATTGTGTAAACCCTACTTTGTTGATTAAAGTTTTGAGAAATACGCGACATTGTCGCTCATTTTTAAGTTGAGCCATCTTCTTTTTAAAAGTAGTTTCATTATTTCTCTGCCCTGATCTGCTTTGGACTTCTGCTTTCCAAACAGCCCACAGACTAAAAGGCTAAAGCCTGTTTTCCTGCCTACTGCCTTTGTTTTGATATTACAACGTACCTGCTTGTAACACCCAGTATCTTCTTTTTCTGCATGGCAGAAACAATATTTGCCTGGAATCTTTCCGATGACATGGGTGCTTGGATAATATGGGTTACCTCCCAGCCTGATTTTTCCATTAACCTCGTATAATCAGTTATCAGGATTGATGACCCTCTGGTCTCCTCAATCGCAGGTTTGCCCTGAAAATCACGCCAGTCAGCATTTACCATCGCAAGCCTTGTTCCCTTTTTACTATTCTCATTTGCCAGTTTGAAAAATCTTTCAAGAAAGTTAAGGTACTCTTCCCTCGTGAGGTTTGAAATGCTGCCCTCTGAATATTCCTCTGCCTTTTTGCTGAAGTATGGCGGGTCAAAGATGATAAGGTCAGGCTTTGTCTTTCCGCTTACTGGCCATTTTGGATTTTTTATATCCCAAAAGTAGGGTTCTATTTCCGGCCTGGCATCTATCCTATCAACCATATCAAAGCTCCAGCATTTCCGGTTAAATGCAAGGCAAGTGTCAGCTACTACCCCTCCTCCAGCCATAGGGTCAAATACAAGGTCATTCTCTTTTGAGAAGAAATATAAGATGTGGGCTACAAGCTGGGCGGGTATTCTTCCGGGCCATTCATCACCGAACCTTTTGTCGCAATCAGTAAAATACCAGTTATCCCAGGTGCGGATACCCCACTGCAATTCATGGCATTTACCGAGGTCATCTTTGCCGTCAAGTTTAATTCCCCACACCAGAGCATCAGGCCAGCCGTGCTTTTCAGCAACTTGCGGGACAGTAAACCCTTTTTGGATATCGTTATTTACCCATTTTGCCATCAATGGCATTTTGGGTAAATA
>JAFGFM010000194.1 GCA_016931115.1 Deltaproteobacteria bacterium
TACCCAATATACTATGGATGGGGAGGTGCCTATTTTAGCATAATTACTAAAATGCTCTTAACCGGAAACCCTTTATATGTTTATCAAGTCTGCTTTTGACTCTTGAGGGTTAATTTGGTAGAAGGTATCCATGTCCAGACCGCTAAGAATAAAATATCCGGATGCATGGTATCACGTCATGAATAGAGGCAGACGAGGAGATAATATTTTCCAGGCAAAGGAAGATTATATGGCTTTTATTGACCTGCTCAAAGAGCTAAATGAATTATTTCATGTTAGGGTAGCAGCCTATTGTCTGATGGCAAATCACTATCACCTTCTTTTACAGACCCCTGATGCAAATCTCTCAAGAGCAATGCGACATTTAAACGGTGTGTATACCCAGCGGTATAATAAAAACTATGGTTATGATGGACAACTTTTTAGAGGCAGGTATAAATCCATACTTGTTGAAACAGACAGCTACGCACTTGAGCTTGTAAGATATATCCATAGAAATCCTTTAAAGGCAGGAATTGCTGAAACCCTCCAAAAATATGAATGGAGTAGTCATAGAGGATATTTGTCTGACTCTGATAAATGGAAATGGCTTCATAAAGATTATATTTTAAAGTTATTTTCTCAAACAAAACATGAGAGTATCCGGCTTTACAGGCAATTTGTTCTCAAGGAGACCCCTGAAGAAATAAATAGAATATTTGCTATGAAAAACCTGCCATCAATAATAGGCAGCAAAAGCTTTATTGAAGAGATAAAAGAGAAGTTTTTTAAATTGAATGATTTTGAGGAGGTTCCTGAAACAAAGATTCTTGCGCCAGACAGTGCCAGGATAATAAGTTTTGTGTGCAAGGAGTACAATATAGAAGAGAAAGAGCTGTATTTTTCCAAGAGGGGACATAATAATGAGCCCAGGAATGTTGCTATATACCTGGTAAGGCGTTTGAAGAATGCTAAATTAAAGCAGGTAGGGGAACAGTTCGGGATTGAAAAATACAGCACAGTTAGCAGTATTGTCGAGAGAGTAAAGCATGAAATGGAGATTGATAAGGGCTTTAAGAATAGGGTGCAAATATTACATGAAAAGATCATCAAGAGTCAA
The DNA here is from genome assembly GCA_016931115.1 of Deltaproteobacteria bacterium. Lineage (GTDB taxonomy): Bacteria > Desulfobacterota > DSM-4660 > Desulfatiglandales > HGW-15 > JAAZBV01. The sequence continues at coordinate 1,100 of JAFGFM010000194.1, forward strand.
AGGCAGACTTGATAAACCCTTTAATGGGTGACCCCTTTTTTTCTTTGACCCCTTTTTTTTCTTTTAATGTACTAAATTATAATAAGGATTGTCAAAAACTTTAAACAGTTGTAGCTAAAACTCACCCCAAAATAATCATATTGCGGTTGGATGAAATTTACATTAGAATAACTCAAAAATACCGACGTTGAAATAATCATTAGGATTGGAAGCATTGATTAACTCTTTTCAGTAACCTTATCAGAGGTGATATATCATGATCGAATCTGAATTTTTAAAAGACAATCTTAAATTTGTTGAAAAATTAAAAAAGATACCGAGCTTTGAAGATTTTTCTGATAAAGACCTTAAAGGCATTCTTGAAATGAGCAAGCTAAGGCAATATGAGCCGGAAGAGGCGATTCTGAAAGAGGGTGGTTTTGATTCCTGTATATTTTTTCTTATCAGTGGAAAAATAAAGGTGGTCAAAAACGATGAAAGCCTCGGTATTCTACAACGTGCAGGAGATGTATTTGGTGAAATGGGCATAATTGACGCTGCTCCACGTTCTGCATCAGTATATGCAATTGAGAGGTCAGTCTGCATGGCAACAGATGCCTCTTATATCGACAGGTTAAAGGGCAAAGACAAGTTTGTTTTTTCAAGTATCCTTTACAGGGTCTTTTCTCAGATCCTGGCAAATCGCTTAAGAATAACAAGTGAGGAATTAAGTAAGGCAAAGGAAGAGATAGAGAGGTTAAAAGGGGAAAGCAAGATATCAAAATTCAAAATTCAAAATTCAAGATTCAAAATTCAAGATTCAAAAATTGAGATTTGAGATTATTGGGGTTCAGGGAGAAAGAGCAAAAGATTTACTCTTTTAAATGGCGCTTTGCAGCACATTTTGTGAAATTAAAATGGTAAGGACAACTTTTTAATCCAGCATTTTTCTTATTTTTTGGGCAATATTTCTTAGTGAAAAAGGCTTCTGTAATATGGCTGCCCCTTCCTCAAGCAGTTCATTATCTAAATAGATGTCGGGTGTGTATCCTGACATGAAAAAATATTTAACAGAAGGCCTGATCTCAAGCAGCCTTGCTGCGAGATCACCTCCATTCATCTCAGGCATTATCACATCAGTTATGAACATATCAATCTCATTATTTTCTTTCATAATCTTAATTGCTGATGCAGGGGAATTTGCAGACACAACTGAATACCCCAGGTTCCCAAGCATCCTGGTTATCATTGAAAGGTGAGCAGGATCATCCTCTACAATTAAGATTACTTCTCCCCTGCCTTTTGGGATATCATCATCTGTATTTAATAAAGCTCCCTTTGATTCTCCTGAAAAACGCGGTATATAAATATTGAACACACTCCCCTTGCCTGGCTCACTGTACACATTTATAAAGCCCATGTTCTGTTTGATAATTCCATAAACGGTAGATAACCCCAGTCCTGTCCCTTTTCCCTGCCCCTTTGTTGTAAAGAATGGATCAAATATATGCTTTTTTGTTTTCGCATCCATTCCGCAGCCGGTATCGCTTATTGAGAGCAGGATGTAATGTCCGGGTGCAGACTCAGAGTGCGACAGACTATAGGTCTCATCGAAAAATATTTCTTCCGTGTGTATGGATATTTTGCCTACATCCCTGATTGCGTCTTTTGAATTAACGCAAAGGTTCATCAGTATCTGTTCAAACTGTGAACGATCTATTTCCACCATGCAGGGGTTTGATGAAGGAGACCAGGAAAGTTTAATGTTTTCACCTATCAGGCGCTGAAGCATCTTCAGCATAGAATCGATCAGTTCATTCATGTTGAATAGCTCAGGGGATGTTGACTGACTTCGTGCAAATGTAAGAAGCTGGCGCGTCAGGTTGGCTGACTTTCTGGCTGCATCCAGGATCTGTTCAAAATAATCATACAGGGAATTACCGCTTGTTAATTCGGTCATCGCGAGTTCAGCATAACCTATAATGATCCCAAGCATATTGTTAAAGTCATGGGCAATACCGCCAGCGAGTATTCCCATAGATTCCAGCCTCTGAGACTGGAAAAGCTGCTCCTGCAAATGGTGTTTTTCCTCTTCTGCACGCCTGCGGTCTGTAATGTCAAGAAAACCTAAAAGGATCGTCCCGGATATTATATTCGTAAAGATAACTGTTACCCGGTCAGTTCCATCTTTGCATCTTATCCTGTATTCATTCCTCTTCTGTTCGATATCAGTGTTACCGGCTATAACCTGCCTGATCAAATTTCCCCAATCGGATAATACCTTCTCCCTGTATTCTGCATCAGGGTAAATAACAGGCCACAGGTGGTCAAGATCAGGAATATCATCGAGTGTATAGCCTAAAAACTTTGTAAGCCCCTCATTGACCTCTAGAATTTTTCCATCAACTGTGACATTGGCAAGCGGGATAGGGGATCGCATAAAGAGAGAACGAAAACGTTCCTCACTGATTTTCAGGTTTTCTTCGGCTGTAATCAGGTCGTGTATATTTATATGCATGCCGATTACCCTTTTCGGAATACCGTTTGCATCCCATTCTACAGCCCTGCCTCTTGCAAGCACCCAGCAATATTTACCCTCCGAATTCCTTATGCGCAATTTTGATTCATATAGCCCTTTTCCCCCTGAACGGACATAATTCATAAGCTCATTTCTGGACGATTCGAGATCATCCGGGCATATGTAATTATCCATTTCATCCAGTTTTATTTCCATGTGGATGGGTTCATAACCGAACATAATATACCACTGGTCTTCCAGATAGCCTGTGCCTTTTACCGGGTTAAAATCCCATGCACCAATCGGGGTAACTTCAGTGATTAACTGAAGGAGTTCTGACTTTTCAGAAAGCCTGGACTTTACATGTCTTAAATGATCAAGCTCCCTGTTCAGTTTACGTTTTAAAAAAATAGTGATTATGATCAAACCTGAGATTAAAAGAAGAATGAACAGGCTGATCACCTTAAGCGCGCGGACTGTAGATAAATCAAGCCACCTGTTAATACCTGAAGAGATCCATTTATTTATAATATCATCAAGCTCATCCCTGGAAATTGAATTTAGGGCCTTATCAACTGAACTTGCCAGTAGCGGGTATTTCCTACTTACACCTATGGTCACGGCATATTTGTAACCGACATCACCTGCTATTCTCAGGTTAGGAATGCCTTCCTTTTCAATATAATAAGAGGTTATTCCAAGGTTTTCCACGAATGCGTCAATTTCTCCGGATGATACCTTTCTTAACCCTTCCGGTACGCTGTTAACGCCGATCAGATGAAACCTGTTTGCGTTATTTTCTATTAGATATTCCTCTACAGCATACCCTGTAACTGTTCCGACCCTCCACCCTCTGAGTTCATTGAGACCGATTTTGTCTTTTACATTTCCTGATGTAATGATTACTACAGGCACAACATAATATGGTTTCATAAAGATAAGGTATTGCTCCCTTTCTTTTGTTGATACGACCGCTGGAATAATGGCGCTTTCTCCTGTTTGTCGGATAGCCGGGGACTGTTTCCAGTCCCGAGCCTCCTAAGAACTGTACGTGAGACTTTCACCTCATACAGCTCAAGCATTGA
>JAFGFM010000195.1 GCA_016931115.1 Deltaproteobacteria bacterium
AGCTCCTACTGCCAATGCAGGCGCTGACCAGACAAAGGCTGAAGCACAGCTTGTTACCCTTAACGGCTCAGGTTCTGACCCGGATGGCTCTATTGTCTCATATCAGTGGACACAGACTGGCGGCACCGCTGTTATCCTTAGCAGCGCAACAGCAGCACAGCCCTCCTTTACAGCACCAAATGTAGGTCAGGCAGGTGCAACACTTACATTCAGCCTTAAGGTGACAGACCCTCAAGGCCTATATAGCACTGATACAGTTGTTATAAATGTAACATGGGTTAATGCAGCACCTACTGCCAATGCAGGCGCTGACCAAACAAAGGCTGAGGGAGAGATTGTTACCCTTAACGGCTCAGGTTCTGACCCGGATGGTTCTGTTGTCTCATATCAGTGGACACAGACCGGCGGCAACGCTGTTACACTGAGCAGCTCTAGAGTTGCACAGCCCACTTTTACTGCCCCTGATACAGCACAGGCAGGAGCAACACTCACATTCAATCTTACAGTGACCGATCCACAGGGTTTACAGGGCACAGATACAGTTGATATTAATATAACATATATAAATACTGTCCCGGTAGCTAATGCAGGCCCGGATCAGAATATGGAAGAAGGAGAGGTAGTTGTCCTTAACGGTTTAAACTCCATTGACCCGGATGGCACAATCGACTCATACGAATGGAAACAGACAAGCGGAACCATAGTTACCCTGAGCAGTTCTATCACGGCACAGCCAACTTTTACGGCCCCATTTGTCAATCCAGAAGGTGAATCATTAATATTTGAATTGACAGTAACCGATTCTCAGGGCCTTAAAAGTACAGACTCATGTATAGTTAATATAGTATGGGTAAATGATCCACCAACAGCAGATGCGGGTGACGATCAGAATATTAATGAAGGTCAGCAGGTTACCCTTTACGGTATAGATTCCATTGACCCTGATGGCACAATCGCATCCTATCAGTGGAAACAGACAAGTGGAACCATAGTTACCCTGAGCAGCTCTATCACTGCACAGCCAACCTTTATGGCCCCATATGTTAACCCTGAAGGCGAATCGCTTGCATTTGAATTGACCGTAACCGATTCAGAGGGATTAAAGAGCTCTGATTCATGTATTGTCAATGTATTATGGGTAAACGATCCACCGGTGGCCAACGCAGGAAAAGATCAGAATGTCATCTCCGGACGATCAGTAACCCTTAACGGTTCAGCCTCTGTTGACCATGACGGTTATATAGTATCCTATATGTGGTCCCAGTTAAGCGGTACACCTGTGACACTTAAAAACCCCGCAGCAGTAAAACCGACCTTTACACCAAAGATAACTACACAGAGCGAGACACTGGTATTCCAGCTCGTCGTAACAGATGATGGCGGCCTGAAATCCTCAAGTGAATGCACTGTAAAGGTAACCAAATCAACCCGTACTATAAGAAGCATGTGGAACCTTGTCACTCTCTGGAAATCCACACAAAGTACAACGGTTAACGGCACACTTTCATCAATAATGGACAATATCATCAGTATATGGTCATATGATAATGGTTCATGGAAGGTGTATGACCAATCAAAACCAGAGACCAGCAACATACTCAATGAGCTTACACCTGGAACGGCTGTATGGATGAATATGAGTCAGGATGCTGAGCTCACCATCTCAGATGATGAGTCTGTTGACCCTGTTAGCCTGACGCCCGGCTGGAACCTTGTAGGATATAATTCACCAGTATCAAGGAATGTATCTGATGCCATATCCACCATCTCCAAGGATGTAAAGAGCGTGTGGACATATGAAGATGGAAAATGGAAGGTTTTTGATCCCCAAAATCCTGGGCTCAGCGATCTTAATGTCTTGGAGCCGGGATTTGGTTACTGGGTTAAGGTAGATAAACAGTGTTCATGGACATACTGATTTAAAAAATCACTGATTATTCTGTCCATTTAATCATACAGCGGGGGCTTAAAATGCCCCCACATTCTTTTTTTTAGCAATCAATAAAATTTAATAAACCCTGCATCAACACAGCTATCCTTTAGTTTTTCATGGATTAAAATCACCAATTTTTCCAGAAAGGTTAATAAGTTAAGAGATGCCATAACCACAATTTTCTTGACACATAATAGTATCCCAAATATATTCCATTTATTTAAATTAATATGAATAATTCAGGAGGTTTTCAGGTATGAATAAAAAAGAGCAATTTCTATCAGTATTAAAAAATGAGCAGCCCATGAAATGGATGGGTTATGGGTTTGAAGCATTTCCTCAGATTATGTTTCACTGTGTAATAGATCCTATATCTATCTGGGATATTCTCCAGTTTTCCGGCGAAGCGGCTATTGACAACTGGGGCGGTACACTTCGATTTCTGCCCGGTGACCCTGGAATTATTCCCATTGTCAATAAAAACAACCAGGTAATCAAAGACATCACAAAATGGAAAGATTATGTCAAATTTCCGAAAATTCCCGCCCTTGACTGGAGTGATGCCAAAAGAACAATCGATGGAATTGACAGAGATACTACACTGGTCATGGTTCCGACCTTCCGAGGGCTGTTTGAACGCACTCACTGCCTGATGGTATTTGAAGACGCACTGATGAACATGTATGGTGAGCCTGAATCCATGTACGAATTTTTTGAAGCCTATACGGACTGGAAGCTCGAGGTAGTTAAACAGCTAATTGACAACCTTGAGCCGGATGTTATCCACTCCCATGATGACTGGGGCTCAAAGGACAACCTGTTTTTTTCACCGGATACATTTCGTGAAGTGCTTAAACCTCATTACGCCCGGCTATACAGCTATATAAAAAGCCGGGGTGTTCTTGTTCAGCATCACTCAGACACCTACTGCATGGGACTCGAAAAAGATATGGCAGAAATAGGCATTGATATGTGGCAGGGAGCTATGTCCACAAATGATATACAACTAGTCAAGAAAAACACTAACAATAAAATGCTCATCATGGGCGGTATCAGGCAGCATGTAATCGACCAGGCGAACGCTACAGAAGAATTAATCCGCGCAGAAGTTCGCTGGGCTATAGATGAATTTGCCCCGGGTGGTTCATTCCTCCCCTGTATACCGAGCCTTGAGACTATTAACAAGCATGTAACACCTATCGTTATAGACGAATGCAACCGTTACGGCGCTGAATGGCTTAAGAAACAGGGCTAATGCAGTATTATAGAAGGCGCCCCTTTTTTCTACTGGAAAAAAGGGGTGCCTTTTTTGATCTACTATAATTACCTCCATCCTTTTCCTGGTCATCTCATATTTTCATTAGGGTTCACTCTCAAGTAGATATTTTTCAAATATTTTTTCATACAATAAAAAAGTCTTTTTAGGCAGTGCCCTTTATGGTAGAGCTAGGATAAATTAAAACCTTATTAAGACCGGAAAATCAGGTGATGCAAAACATACTCTTATTATCAAAAAATCCAGATGTATACCGGCAGCTTATGCCCTGTTTTGGGGCTGAAATACAGATAGGCAAGGCTGAAAACGATACCCAGGCCATCTCAATGCTCCAGAGCAGACGTTATGAATACCTGTTTATGGATATCTCTCTGTTCAGCACGCCTGAAAAGAACTGGATCAGTTATAAGAACTATTTACAGTCATTCATGAGCCTGTACCCTGCCCTTGACATAATTATTATCACTTCAGTTGAAAGGATAAGAGAAGCGGTAAATGCGGTTAAAGAGGGGGCAAGTGACTATATTCTGTTTCCGATCAAACCTGATGAAGTAATTTCTGTCTTAAAGAATATCAAAGATTCCCTTATTGCCAGATCAGAACCTGATTTTTTTAAAGACAGACTTAAAGATACTGATATACAGCAGACCATGAGGACTGCCAATGCAAAGATGAAAGCGGTCTATGAAAAACTCAAGTCTGTATCTCCAACAAACAGTACTGTTCTTATTACAGGCGAGACCGGGACAGGGAAAGGGGTTATTGCAAGACTGATACACCGCCACAGCAGCAGAAAGGATGCCCAGTTTATAAGTGTCCACTGCGGGGCCATACCTGATACACTATTAGAAAGCGAACTTTTCGGCCATGAAAGGGGGGCATTTACCAGCGCAATAAAGCGTAAACTGGGCAAATTTGAGATCGCAGACAAGGGTACTATCTTTCTTGACGAAATAGGCACAATAACCCCTGCTGCACAGATCAAACTGTTACAGGTACTTCAGGATGGTATATTTCAGCGTGTTGGTGGGGAGGTTACAATACATACCGATGCCCGAATTATTGCCGCCACCAACATGGACTTAAAAAAAATGTGCGAGGATGGAGAGTTCAGAAAGGATCTCTATTACAGGCTTAATGTCTTTCCCATTGAGGTACCCCTTTTAAGGGAGAGGACTGAAGACATACCTCATCTAGCTATGATGTTCCTTGAAAAGATGAATAAGCATAACACAAAGGCTATTAAGGGTTTTTCACCTGATGTGATGGAGGCATTTATGCATTATCCCTGGCCGGGAAATATCAGGGAGCTTGAAAACCTTATTGAGAGGGCATACATACTGGAGACCGGTTCAATCCTGCAACCTGACAATTTTCCATTGGAAATATTTGAGTATGGCCGACAGGATGTCGATAACACAAGAAAACGTACCGGAAACCTTGCAAATATCCGGAAAAAGGGCATTGAAGAGATTGAAAAAAATTATCTTATGGATCTGCTTAATGAGACCATGGGTCGAATTAAACAGGCGGCAGAAACAGCAGGGATAACGACAAGACAGATACATAAATTGCTTACAAAATACAATATACACAAGGAAGATTATAAAGGTAGAAAATAAAATGGGAAAAAGGGTATTAACTGAACAACACCCTTTATCGCCAAGCAATAATAAGACAAATGATTTTGGCATAAATTCTGCATAAATGTCGCTGAAAAAAAATAAGAAGAAAATGCATTTTTTTCTTGATTCATGATTGATTTTACAATATTTGATGCCTTTTTTAATAGAACACTATATCTCTCATGTAAAAATGGGGAGGAGATTTCATGACAAAAAATTCTACAAAGGTTGATTCTTCAAAACAGAAGAAAAAAATCATACCTGTTATTAATAAACCTGAAAAAAAAATAAGAACAAAGGAAAGAACCGACCATTTCAGGACAAGATTTCATTCCCATCTCCTGGCAAAAAAGAGGGAGCTTGAAAGCGTAATTGATACTCTGATAAAGGAAAACAACGAGGACTTCAGCAAGATATCCTTTGATGGAATGATAGATGAACTGGACCGTACAGACAGGGAGATGGCGGCACAGAATTACTACAGGTTTCTGGACCGCAAAAAATTTGAGTTGAAGAGGATTGATTCCCTGATTGACAGGTTAAAACATGATCAGGACTTCGGAATATGTGAAGAATGCGAGAAACCAATCCCGGAAGCAAGACTTATGATTGTCCCTGAGGCTGTCCTTTGTGTTGCATGCCAGGAGGAGCTTGAAAAAATAGAATCAAGGGCCAACCTTGCTGCCAGCTCAGGTAAAATCCTTCCATACAGGGATGATTATGAGACTGATGAAGAGACCGAGAACATTGATGATGCCGGTCTTGTTACAAAGGCCGGTTCAGAATCAATGTCTCTGATGGATATGGAAGAGATCGACCTGCTGGATATACCTGAAGCTGCACCTGAAGAGGAGAATGAAATAACTCCTTAGCATAACGACTGCATTTCAGAAGTTGTTTTATATCAAACAACATAAAAAAACGCGAAGCCGCATCCCTGCTCTTCGCGTTTTTTATTTTTTAACAGGATTACAGGTTAAACCCCTCCTGAAAAGGCCTTCAGGGTGTAATAGAGATCATTCCACTTGACCTCCTTTTTAAAAGAGCTGATATCGGTTTTATCATCTATTAAAACCATCTCTATACAGCACATTTCGCAGAAATCAATAAGCATCTCTGTTGTTACCTGTTTACTGTACCCGGTATGATGGGCACCACCGCCAAGGATCCATGCATGGGATGCGGTCTCAAGATTTGGTTTAGGTTTCCAGAGAACACGCGCCACAGGGAGCCTTGGTAACTTTTCGGTGATGTCTACAGTATAGACCTCATTCACAAGCAACCTGAACCGGTTTCCCATGTCGATCAGGGAGGCGTTAACAGAATCCCCTTCAGGCACGTTAAATACCAGCCTTACAGGGTCTTCCTTTCCGCCTATTCCAAGCGGATGTATCTCAAGCCGCACCTTTTCATTTCCAGATATGGTCGGGCAGACCTCAAGCATGTGTGCCCCTAGCACCATAGGATTTGCAGGATCAAGGTGATATGTGTAATCCTCCATAAAAGAGGTGCCCCCTGAGAGCCCTTTACCCATAACCTTCATGGCGCGCACCAGAAGTGCAGTCTTCCAGTCCCCTTCTGCGCCAAACCCATACCCCTTTTCCATAAGCCTCTGGCATGCAAAACCGGGAAGCTGCCTCAGCCCTTCAAGATCTTCAAAGGTGGTGGTAAATGCAACAAAATTCCCATCCACTAAAAAGTTCTCTATGCCTGCCTCCAATCGCGCAGCCTCTCTCAGCTCTTCATGGCGGCTGCCACCGGGAAGGAGCGCTTTATCTATCTCATAAACCTCTTTGTATTCTTTGATCAAACTGTCAATCTGCTCTTCTTTAACCTCTTTTATCCTGGCTACCAGGTCACCCACCCCGTAGCCGTACACATCAAACCCAAATGCGATCTGGGCTGCAACCTTGTCCCCCTCTGTAACAGCCACATCCCTCATGTTATCCCCGAAACGGGCCACCTTTGCGCCCCTGATATCCTTGAGCGCTGCAGCAGCGCGTATCCATGAGCTGATGCCTTTGTGTACCTTATCATCCTTCCAGTACCCTGTGACCACCTTGCGTTCGATCTTCATGCGTGTATTGATGTAACCATGCTCCCTGTCACCGTGGGCCGACTGGTTCAGGTTCATGAAATCCATATCAATTTCACCCCAGGGTATATCCCTGTTGTACTGGGTGTGAAGGTGAAGGATCGGTTTGGTTATCACCTTAAGGCCGTTGATCCACATCTTGGATGGTGAAAAGGTGTGCATCCAGAGTATTACGCCCGCGCAATGGTCATCAGCGCTCGCCCTGATACAGAAATCAGTGATCTCCTGCGGTGTGGTCAGGATACCTTTGTACTGAATCTCAGCCGGGATATTATCAAGGCTGCTCAAATATCCGGCAATCTCTTCTGTATGTGACCGAACCAGTTTCAGAGTCTCATCCCCGTAAAGGTGCTGACTTCCTGCAACCATCCATATAGACATATTCTCGTATGCTTTCATATCATTTCCTTTCAATTAATTATTGATCATCATTAAAACGCCTTATGCTCATGAACAAGTGCTTTGAGATCGGTCAGCGTGATCTCTTCGAGAGTATTCACGACCCGGTCTGCGTTACTCAGGCAGTCATGTGTGGAGAGTACCCCAACACAGGCCATTCCTGCGTTACGGGCTGCCAATAGCCCTGCGGGTGCATCCTCAAGCACTATGCAGTTAGATGGGGAAACGCCAATTTTTTGGGAGGCGGTAAGACATCCCTCCGGATGTGGCTTACCATTGATCACATCTTCAGCACAGACCAGAGCAGCAAATGTATCAGGTAGATTGAGCGCTTTAAGAATAGCATTTATGTTCTTGCGGGGCGCTGATGAAACCACTACCTGGGGCCAGCCTTTAGTTTTCGCCTGATCTATGATCTGCCCTGCACCCGGCAGGAGCTTAACCCCTTTTCCTTTCAGCACCTCCCTGAATGCCTCCTCTTTGGCATCACCGATCCTGACCACTTCAGCATCCGATAGACCTGCACCGAACAGGCTGCGTAATATGGTGTCATTGCGCTGCCCAAAGGTCTTAAGAAAGGTTTCCCATGTGAGATCATACTTTTCAGCAGACAGTATTTGTTTCCAGGCGAGCCAGTGTGCCTTGCGTGTATCAACCATGGTTCCGTCCATGTCCCATATGAGAGCAAAGGTGTTATTTTCCTTCATGTCTATTCCCTTTTAAATATTATCATGTAGAGAGAGGTTTAATCCGCCGTCGCCTCTGGCTATGGCGAGACAAGAATCTGTCTCTACAAATAGGTTACAGCAGCCTTTTCTATGGCAAGCCCCCTGTGGTACCGTTCTAAGAATTTATTAAAACCCCTTATATCCTCAGAATCAGGCTTTACAGCCTTCTGTATGCTGTTACAAAAAACATGTTCGAGGAATTCAGGCAGGATAACAGTTTTATCCTTTCGAATCATAAAAGCTGCAAGCAGTGCCATTCCCCATGCACCGCCCTCTCCTGCGGTCTTCAGGGTGGAGACGGGTGTCCCTGTGGCCGCTGCCATGATCTTCTGACCTACATCAGGGGATTTAAAAAAACCGCCATGCCCTTTTATCTCATCTACCCTTACCCCCTCTTCATTAAAGAGTATATTAAGACCTGTCCTAAGCGCACACAGTGAGGTAAACAGATTAGTGCGCATAAAATTTGCCAGGTTGAATTGTGCCTCAGGGGAGCGGACAAACAAAGGACGGCCTTCAGTAAAACCGGTAATGTGTTCCCCTGAAACATATCCATAACTCATTAGCCCGCCGCAGTCAGGCTCTCCCTTTAATGCCTGCTCAAGCAGTGTATCATAAAGAAGAGGTCTGGATATCTCTTTACCTAAGCTTTCAAGGACCTCGCCGAATAGATTGATCCATGCATCGTAATCCGTGCTGCAATTGTTGGAATGGGCCATGCCCACAAGGTGACCGTCCGGGGTGGTGACAAGGTCTACCTCATGGTGTACCTTTTTCAGCTCCTTTTCCAGGACAATCATTGCAAAGACAGATGTACCGGCTGATACATTCCCTGTCCTTATGGCCACACTGTTAGTGGCTGCCATGCCCGTACCCGCGTCACCTTCAGGAGGTGCAACAGGAACTCCCGCATTCAATACACCTGATGGGTCGAGCAGAAGGGCACCTTCATCTGTGAGTAGAGCCCTCCCCTCTCCTGCGCACAGCACCTCAGGAAGGATATCCCTGATCCGCCATTTAATGTTTTTTTCTTTTATGTGGTTATCAAACAGGGCGCACATATCCATGTTGAACCCTTTAGTTTTAAGATCAATGGGAAACATCCCTGAGGCATCACCTATACCTAATTCCTTTTGTCCGGTGAGTTTCCAGTGTATGTAACCTGCCAGGGTAGTCATAAAGGCGATATCCTTCACATGTGCCTCATTATTAAGGACTGCATGGTAAAGATGGGCAATGCTCCAGCGCTGGGGAATGGGATAATTAAAAAGGGCGGTCAGTTCTTCTGATGCAGCCCCTGTTATATTGTTGCGCCATGTCCGAAAGGGGGTGAGCTGATTGCCTTTACTGTCAAAAACCATGTAGCCATGCATCATTGCGCTAAACCCCATGGCCTTGATCCGGCTTAAGGTCACGCCATATTTATCCCGGACATCCTGTGCAAGGTCTGCATAACATGCCCTGAGACCTTCCCAGATCTGCTCAATGGAATAGGTCCATATTCCATTTGTCAGGGAATTCTCCCATGCAAATCCCCCTGAAGCCATGGGATTGTGATCTTCACCGATCAGCACAGCCTTGATCCGGGTGGAACCCAATTCAATGCCCAGAACGGTATCTCCGCCTTCAATCATGGATAAGGATTTTTTTATTTCCATTTCACATCCTGTATTTTTTGCGTTATCGATAACGCAATATTATTAGAGAGCCATATTTTTGTCAATTATATCTTTTAGATAGAGTAAATGTGCCTCCACGAAAAATAATTGACAGGTAAAATGAGAGATAATATAGTGCGTTATCGATAACGCATAAGCAAAGGTTCATATGGCAACCATGAAGGATGTCGCTGAGGCCGCAGGTATTTCCATCGGTACAGTGGACAGGATAATCCATAACAGGGGACGTTATTCAGAAGAAACAGCAGAACTGGTGCGTAAATCCATGAAGGAGCTGAATTATACCCCCAACATTCATGCCAGGGGCCTTAAGCAGACAAAAAAACACATCTTCAGTGTTGTTCTTCCGCACAGGGAACAGGACGGCGGGTACTGGCGTCTGGTAGAAGAGGGGATACTCAAGGCCGCTGATGAGCTTATTTCCTTTGGAAACGATATCAGGATATTTCCCTTTGACCGCTACTCCTCCTCTTCCTGCATTGATGCCCTTTCAGGGGCGCTCTCTACTGATACAGAAGGTATGCTTATTGCCCCATGCCGCCCGGATGATATGAGGGCGCTCCTTGAACACACGAATATACCCTACATCTTTATTGATACCAATATCCCTGATCTCAAGAGAAGAACCGCATACATTGGTCAGGACTCCCGTCAGAGCGGCATTCTCGCAGGGAAGCTGATGAGCCTGCTCATTGCCCGCAATGCCTCAACAGGGCAGGATCAATATGTTCTGGTTGTTGATCCCCCTGGAAGCAATTTTCACCTCAATAACCGCATCGAGGGGTTCCGCTATTATATGGATGCGGTCATGCCGGAAATCGGATTAATGACCCTAAAGGCAGAGGCGGATGATGAACTGCACTTTCACCGCAGGCTTAAGGAATTCCAAACAAAGAACCATCTCCTGCCCATCGGGATATTCGCGGCAAACTCCTCTGTGTACTACATCGCATCATTTCTTGAAAAAGAGGGTGATGAATGCAGCTCCATTCCGCTTATAGGCTATGATATCATCCCTGGCAGAGAGTCTGCTGTGGAGAGGGGGACTATCGATTTCATACTTACACAACAGCCGGAAATCCAGGGATACCGGGGCATCATTATGCTCTATGACCATATTGTACTCAAGAAAGAGGTAAATAAAGAGGTTATCATGCCTCTGAATATCATAACCAGGGAAAACATACATACCTTTACAGGTTACGTGAACGGCTGATCATGGCACAGGAGGGAATATGACTAAATACAAGGAATTGAAAGAGGTGTGCTGGAGGGCCAATATGGAGATCCCTAAGAATAAACTGGCGATCTCCACCTTCGGGAATGTAAGCTCCCTTGATGCCAAAGAGAGGATATTTGCAATCAAGCCAAGCGGTGTCCCCTATGATGAGATGAAACCTGCTGATATGGTTATTGTGGATATGGATGGAAACAGGGTGGAGGGGAAGATGAACCCCTCTTCTGACACCCCTACCCATGCTGTGCTGTACCGCTCTTTACCGGGTATTTGCAGTATAGCACACGCTCACTCAGCCTATGCAGTGGCATGGGCCCAGGCCTGCCGCCCGATCCCCATTTACGGAACAACGCACGCTGATCATCTGGCACACGACATCCCTGTTACCAAAGTGATGAGTGATAAAATGATAAAAGGCCAGTATGAAGAGGAGACCGGCCATCAGATTATAAATGCCCTTAAAGAAAATAATCTGTCACACCTTGATGTGGAGATGATCCTGGTTGCATGTCATGGGCCTTTCACCTGGGGCGCAACACCGGACAGGGCGGTCTACAATGCGGTTGTACTCGAAGAGATAGCGAAAATGGCCTGCATAACAGAGCAGGTTAACCCTGATATCAAAAGGATGAAGGCGACCCTGATCAATAAACATTATCAGAGGAAACATGGTAAAGGGGCCTACTATGGTCAAATTAATAAATAAGCAAAAACCTGCGAGCCTTAGTAGGGTCGGGATTTATTCCCGACCGGTATTTACGTAGAGACAAGGCATGCCTTGTCTCTACTACTTTTAATCCGAATTATCCAAAGGAGGGATATCATGAAAAGTATCATTATCAGCCTTCTGGCAATAAACCTTTTAGTAATTCCTTTAGCAAAGGCCGAAACCGTGAACATAAAACTTGACCTTAAAAATCAGGGGGAGGCGATCAACCCCTTTATATATGGTCAGTTCATCGAACACCTTGGCCGCTGCATCTATGGCGGTATATGGGCAGAGATGCTTGAAGACAGGAAGTTCTATTTCCCGATCACCGGGAATTATGCACCCTATGTGAGTCTGACAGATACCGGTTATCCTGTAGTAGGCGCATCCCCATGGAAGATAACTGGTGATCCCTCCAGGGTTAAAATGGTGAAAAAAGAGCCCTTTGTTGGCGACCATACACCTCATTTAAAAAAGGGAGTTGCTATAGAGCAGCATGACCTGGCAGTTGTTTCCGGTAAAAAATATATCGGCTACATCTGGCTTAAATCGGATAACAGTAAAAACGCACGCGTCAGTGTCTCCCTCATGATTGATGGTAAAACCATTCCGGGCAAGGTTATATCCTCTGGAGACAGTTATGAGAAAACCGATTTTGAATTCACTGCAAATAAAGATAGTGACAGGGCAACACTTAAAATAGAGGCACTTGAGGGTGAGGTTTTTATAGGGACAGTTTCACTCATGCCAGGAGATAATATCAAAGGTATGCGCAGGGACACAATTACCCTGCTCAAGGAGTTGAATGCCCCGCTTTACCGCTGGCCCGGCGGAAACTTCACAAGCGGTTATGACTGGCATGATGGTATTGGTGACCGTGACCGCAGACCTCCCCGCAAAAACCCGGCATGGACAGGCGTGGAACATAATGATTTCGGCACGGATGAGTTCATCGCCTTCTGCCGTGAAATCAATACTGAACCAATGATAGCCGCAAATACAGGGTTTGGCGATGCCTACTGTGCAGCAGAATGGGTAGAGTACTGTAATTCAGGTGCGAAGACCACGGGCGGCAAATACCGCATTGAAAACGGCCATAAAACGCCCTTCAATGTAAAATACTGGTGTGTGGGCAATGAGATGTTTGGTGACTGGCAGCTTGGCTTCATGCAGCTTAAACAATATACAATCAAACATAATATAGTGGCAAAGGCAATGTGGGAAAAGGACCCTGGCCTTGTGCTTGTAGGTGTTGGAAGCTTTGACACCATTAATGCGGCATTTGATCCTGATTCAAAGCAGAGAAACAGGACATGGTCAAGGGGTATGCTTGAGGAGAGCGCTGAGTATATGAACATGCTCTCTGAACATTTTTATGTAGGCCGTGTTCCATGGAACCAGGATGAACGCAAGCCTGTTCTTGAGCATGTACCAATGGTAAAAAACTCTATCCGTGAACGGGTGGAGGCACACAAAAAATTACAGGCATCAATAGAAGTGCTTAAAGGCCGTTTTGTGCCAATCACACTTGATGAATGGAATTACTGGCATCGTGACTATGTATATGGCGAGCTGGGCTGTATATATGACCTGCAGGATGCCCTTGGTATTGCAATGGGTCTGCACGAGTTTTTTCGCCAGAGCAAATATATCCATGCGGCAAATTATGCTCAGACTGTAAATGTGATAGGCGCTATCAAGACCACCAAAACAAATGCGGAGTTTGATACGACAGGTCTTGTGCTCAAGCTTTACCGCAACCAGTTCGGTTCAATACCATTAAAATTCATTGGGGAGATAGGCGCCCTTGATGTGATGGCAGCCCTGAATAAAACAGGGGAGATACTTACTGTAAGCGCTGTAAACCCTACAGATAAAGAAATCGTAATAAAACTTGATGCTCTGAGCCTTCCATCAGATGCAGTAAACTATGTTATAACCGGTGAAAAGGATACCTCATACAATGCACCGGGTAAAAAACGGGGAGTGGATATCCATAACAAGGGCAAGGTATCTATTAATGGAGGGCTTAAGGCCGCTCCTTTAAGCGCAAGCCTCTGGGAGATTAAGATCAACAAGTAGAGGAGCCATATCATGTTAAAAAGAGTCATGGTTGAAAACGGTCTGGTCGAGGGTTTACCTGCGGCTGACCCGCGTATAACATCCTTTAAGGGTATCCCTTTTGCTGCACCTCCTGTTGGTGAAAACCGCTGGAGGGCGCCACAGCCTGCAAATAACTGGGATGGGATACTGTGCACTTATCAATTCGCACCCATATCAATGCAGCACATACCTGGTGAAGACCCTGAAATCATCTATACAAGGGAGTGGAATGTGGACACCTCCATTGAAATGGATGAAGACTCACTCCATCTCAATGTGTGGACACCTGCAAAAAAGGCGAATGAAAAGCTGCCTGTATTTGTCTGGTATTTTGGAGGGGGATTACAGGAGGGAAATACCGCTGAGATGGAGTTTGACGGCGAGCGCATTGCAAGGCGCGGTATCGTTGTGGTTACCATAAATTACAGGCTGAATGTGTTTGGTTTCATGTGCCATCCTGAGATTACAGCAGAAACCCCTGAGACACCTGCCAACTTCGGCTTTCTTGACCAGCAGTTCGGGACACGCTGGGTAAAACGCAATATTGCCGCCTTTGGGGGAGACCCTGATAACATCACAATAGGGGGGCAGTCAGCTGGTGGCGGCAGTGTAATGGCGCAGGTTACCTCTCCTACAAATAGTGGCCTGTTCCACAAGGCCATTGTAGACAGCGGCCTTTCAATGACTGCCTATCCGGGATCCCTTTTCCATAAAGAAAAGACCCTGGCAGAGGCTGAACAGGCAGGGGTTGATTTTTTTAAATTCCTTGGTATATCATCCCTTAAAGAGGCCCGCAATCTGGATGCCTTATACTTAAGGGACAAAATGGTGGAATACAAGGCATTCTGGGGCCCTGTAATTGATAATAAATTTTATGTGGGTGATGCCAATGAGCTGTTCATGGCAAACAGATGCCAGCTTGTCCCCATGATGTTCGGCCACACTGCAACAGAATTTCCTGACAGACCCCTGGTCAAGACTGTCGATGAATTTGTGACCTTTGCCAGAGCGGCCTATGGAGCGGATGCAAACGAATTCCTTAATCTCTGCAAGTCAGAGACAGGGAGTATCTCTGAAATGCTCTATAAGGCCACTGTGAGTCACCTGGAATACTCCATCAGATTAATCGGAAAGGCAAAGGCCAGTGCAGGGGATAAGACACCTGTATATTACTGGGTCTTCAACGCCGGGATTCCAGGCTGGGACAATCCAGGGGCATTTCATTCGGTTGATCTCTGGTTCTTTTTTGAGACGCTCTCAAAGTGCTGGAGACCCTTTGTGGGTAAACATTATGATCTGGCGCGTAAGATGTGTAATTACTGGGCAAACTTTATCCGAACCGGTGACCCCAACGGAAAGGATGCTGATGGATCAGACATGCCTTTATGGAGGCCATTTACTGAAGATGACCCAAACAGGATCTGTTTCTATGATGATGTATGCGTCGATAACAGAGTACCTGACGACCTGATGAAATTCCTGATGCGGCAATTTTTAATAAAACAGAGACAGGGTTAGCAATTACAAACTCAGGTTTGAAAGGAAATAGATATATGTCGAAGATATTTAAACCGTTACAGATCAACAGATTAAGTATAAAAAACCGCTTTGTCAGGTCCGCAACAGTTGATAACCTTGGTGAAAACCAGGTTGTAACCGATGCACAGCTCAATTTTTACAGGGAACTTGCAAGGGGTGAGGTCGGGCTCATCATTTCCAGCGGGCTCTTCCCCAGCCTTGACGGATGGGCTGCCCCTGGCCAGCTTGGGATTCATACAGATGAAATGATCCCATCCCTTAAAAAGATAACCGACACTGTCCATGCAAATGACGGAAAGATAGTTGCCCAGCTCATGCATGCAGGCTGGTTCGGAAACCCCGGGCTGTGCGGATTACAGACAGTTGGCCCATCTGAGACAGTCAATCCTGCAAATAATCTCAAAGTAAGAGGGCTCTCTTCGGATGAGGTTGAGGAAAAGGTGGATGAGTTTGTGAAGGCAGGTGTCAGGGCAGTAGAGGCAGGCTTTGACGGTGTGCAGATTCATGCTGCACATGGCTGGCTTGTAAGCGCATTCCTCTCGCCTGTTACAAACAGGAGAAATGATAACTGGGGCGGATCAGCTTCAAACAGGGCAAGGTTTGTGATAAAGATTACCGAGGGTATGCGAAAGGCAGTAGGACCCGATTATCCAATTTTAATCAAGATGGGGATCAAAGAATATCATCCTGAAGGAAAGAGTACTGAAGAGGGGATCAATTCGGCAATACTGTTCATCAATGCCGGAATGGATGCGATAGAGGTAAGCGAGGGTGTTGAAGAGACCCCTTTTAATCACATCAGGCCTGACAGGATGGACCCTTACTATGTTGATGAATGCAAAAAGGCGAGAGAGGCCATATCAAAGCCCTTAATACTGGTCGGCGGAATGAGGAACCTTTCTGATATAGAAAAGGTAGTGGATGAGGGTATTGCAGACGCCATATCAATGTGCAGGCCATTTATTATGGATCAGCATATTGTAAAGAAGTTCAGACAAGGATCATCAAAGAGATCTTTATGTACCTCCTGCAACAAATGTATACCGACAATGCTGGAGAGAAACCTGCATTGTACCTTTAACTCAGGATTGATTAATTTTTAAACCGTCTTTTTAGAAAGGAGATTTTAACATGAAAATTAAACACTCAATCTGGCTTACAATCATCATGTTTATTTTTTTCATAACCTTTGCATGCGATTCATCGCCTGATAAAAATCAGGTTAATGAAAGCAGCGCCCCTGATGTAAAGGAAGAGATAAAGGAGGCGCCTCCTGTTACAGCAAAGGTTGAAGTAACAGGCGGGACAATAGAAGGTATTGAGCAGGATGGTATATTAACCTATAAGGGTATCCCATTTGCTGCACCGCCTGTAGGTGACCTGCGCTGGAAGGCCCCTGCCGCGGTCCAGGCCTGGACTGATGTTAAAAAGGCTGACACCTTCTGTAATGCCTGTATGCAGGCAGCAAACGCTATGGGTAACACAGCACCTGTGAGTGAAGACTGCCTTTACATTAATGTATGGACTCCCGCAAAAAAGATGGATGAAAAGCTGCCTGTTATCTACTGGGTACATGGCGGCGGTTACAGTGGAGGCTCTACCAGCACACCCATGTATGACGGGATGGGATTTGCGAAAAAGGGAGTGGTTCTTGTAAGTGTTGCCTATCGTCTGGGTGTATTCGGTTTCCTTGCACACCCGGAATTAAGCCTTGAGAGCGGCAATGGTTCAGGCAACTATGGAATGCTTGACATGGTTGAAGGCCTGAAATGGGTAAAGGATAATATTGCAAATTTCGGTGGAGACCCATCTAATGTGACCATATTCGGCCATTCTGCGGGCGGGGCAGCCATAAGCCTGCTTGCAGCTACACCTCTTACAAAGGGGCTTTTTCACAGGGCCATCTGCATGAGCGGGGGATCATTTTCACCCCTTATGACAGGGAATCAGGCAGGTATTGGTCTGGGTCTCCCCACGCTCAAACTGGCAGAATCAAACGGCGAACAGTTTTTAAAGGACCTGGGTGTTGCAGACATTAAGGCAGCCCGTGCATTAAGCGCAGAGGATATCCAGGGTAAACTTACTGGCGGGATGGGAGGCATGAGATTCAGGCCTGTAGCAGACGGCTATGTTATCTCAAATGACCTTTACTCCCTGTATATGGCAGGCAATTTTAATGACACACCGGTTTTGCTCGGCCACACATCCAATGAAATGGGCTCATTCGGCGGAAACCAGAATATAACAAAGGCCGATTTTGGAAAACAGATCAAGGAGCAGTATGGCCAGCAGGCCGAATTAATTCTTAGTGCATACCCCCATTCAACAGATGCTGAGGCAACAAGGGCATCTAAGGATATCAGGAACGACAGCTCCTTCTCATGGAATACCTGGACATGGTCACGCCTTCAGTCACAGAAAGGGAAAAACAGGGCCTACCAGTATTATTTTGATTACAATCCAAAGGCGCCGGATGCAGGTTCAGGACATGGCAGTGATGTCCCATATGCATTTCGAACACTGGGCAATCCGGCTGAACCTCCAAAAGAAGAGGATATGAAACTCTCTAACATGATAAACGCCTACTGGGTAAACTTTGCAAAAACCGGTGATCCGAATGGCCAGGGGCTGCCCGAATGGCCAGCTTTCAGTGAGAGTGATCAAAAGGTGATGGTGTTTGATGCAGCGCCAGGGGCAAGGCCTTTACCTGTTCTTGAGAGGTTGAAGGTAATCGATATCTATTTTTCAGGGCTGAGGGAAAAGAAGGAATAAAAACAGAATTATTTAGATAAAGGAGAATATACCATGAAATCTTCTGTTGAACATAATATCGGCATAACACGACGTGATTTTTTCAAAAGTACAACTATTACTGGAGCAGCGATTGCTGCCGGAGCAGGAGGAATGTTGTTTCCTGTATCAGCAAGTTCAGCACAGCAGGCCGCAATTACCGGTAAGACAATCAAGGAGGCTGCCCGCGAAACAAAGGTATGCCGTACAGCCGATGTTGTGGTTGTAGGCGGAGGCCCAGGTGGTATTGGGGCTGCCGTGTCAGCAGCAAGGAACGGTGCTGACACAGTTCTTATTGAAAGGTATGAACACCTGGGGGGCATGGGAACAGGGGGCCTTGTCACCATTATCCCTGCCATGACCGATATTACCGGCAAACAGGTTATAGCCGGAATTACCCAGGAATGGATAGAGAGACTGGATAAAAGGGATGGAGCTGATTACCCGAAAAAGGAGCACTGGGGTTCAACCGATAAAAAGCTTGTTGAATATTATAATAACCGCTCCTTCTTTTATGCGACAGGTAACAGGGTAGGATATTCCGCACACATAGATGCAGAGATATCAAAGTGTCTGTTTCAGGACATGATGGAAGAGGCTAAAATAAAGACCTATCTTCACTCCTGGGGCACAGAGCCCATAATGGAGGGCAACAAAGCAAGGGGCGTTATCTTTGAGAGTAAATCAGGCAGACAGGCGGTGCTGGCAAAGGTCGTAATCGACTCAACAGGTGATGGTGACCTGCTGCCATATGCCGGTGCAGAGTTTGAAACCCATATCGAACGCACCATGAGAATAGCAAACCTCTCCTTTTCATACTGGATAGACAATGTTGATCTTAAAAAATATGAGGGATATAAAAAATCCAATGCCAAAGAACTTTCCGAAAAGATGCGTGAACTCAGGAAGCTTGGCGGATCAGGCGGTTTTCTTACAAGCAACCTTAAAAACCAGGAGAATGTTGTCTGGTGCTTTCCCCGCTATGCAAATACATGTCAGTATGATGTAGAGGAGCTTACACGGGTAGAGTTTTTAGGCCGTAAAGAGATGCTTATAACACACGATTTTTTTAAAAAGCATGTTCCCGGTTTTGAAAAGAGTTTCATAGTTTTGTCAAATATGCAGCTAGGCACCCGCGGAGGCAGGAGGGTTATTGGAGATTATGTTGTAAAAAAAGAAGATATGAATTTAAAAACCCCATTTAATGACACTATTGCCATATTCCCTAACCTGGATGATAAAAACCCGTTGATGTATATGCCCTATCGTTGTCTGATACCACGCAATGTAGACAATATGCTTGTTGCCTGCAGGGCCTTTTCATCAGATGCGGTAATCAATGATTCTTTCAATTTGATACACCATTGTGTCTCACTTGGAGAGGCGGCAGGGGCAGCGGCGGCACAGGCGGTTAATGCGGGTATTGATGTCAGGAAGGTCGACATCAAGGCCTTACAGGCCACCCTTAAGAAGCAGGGTGTAATCCTGCCAGGTTAGTTTGTATCCATCCGGAAAGAGGTTATCTCTGGATGAGGTATTCTGGCAATAAGATATTTATTTTTTTATAGAGGAGTTTTGGTTATGAAATCGCAAAATGAAAATGGGATAACACGGCGTGAATTTTTCAGGAATACTACTATCACAGGAGCAGCCATTGCTGCCGGGGCAGGAGGCATGCTGCTTCCTGTATCATCCAGTTCAGCCCAGCAGACCGGTATAACAGGAAAAACAATCAAAGAGGCTGCAAGGGAGACCCGTGTTTGCCGCACAGCAGATGTTGTGGTTGTAGGCGGCGGCCCTGGCGGTATAGGCGCAGCGCTCGCAGCAGCGAGGAGCGGCGCAGATACTGTCCTGATAGAAAGATACGAGCACCTTGGCGGTATGGGCACTGGCGGGCTTGTTACCATTATCCCAAACCTGAGCGACTTCAGCGGTAAACAGCAGATAGCAGGCATTACCCAGGAGTGGATAGACAGGCTTAACAAAAGGGAGGCGGCAGATTACCCGAAAAAAGAGCACTGGGGTTCGGATGATAAAAAGCTTGTGGCCTATTACCAGAACCGCTCCTTTTTTAATATACGTGAACAGAGGGTAATATACTCTGTTCATATTGATGCTGAGATATCAAAATGCATTTTGCAGGACATGATGGAGGAGGCCAAGGTAAAGACATACCTTCATGCCTGGGGCACAGAACCCATAATGGAGGGCAACAAGGCAAGGGGCGTTATCTTTGAGAGCAAGTCAGGAAGGCAGGCCGTGCTTGCAAAGATTGTTATAGACTCCACAGGAGATGGGGACCTTCTGCCATATGCAGGGGCCGATTTCAAGATGGATATAGAACGCACAATGAGGATTGCAAACCTCTCATTTTCATACTGGATAGACAATGTTGATCTAAAAAAATATGAGGATTACAAAGCGTCCCATACCAAGGAACTGACAGATCATATGCGCGAGGTCAGAAAGGCCGGAGGGCATGGGGGATTTCTTGCAAGCAACCTGAAAAACCAGGAGCATGTGGTATGGTGCTTCCCACGCTATGCAAATTCCAGCCAGGTGGATGTAGATGAGCTTACCCGTGTTGAATTTAAAGGCAGGAAAGATATGCTTATAACGCACGATTACTTCAAAAAAAATATCCCCGGTTTTGAAAAGAGCTTTATCGTGCTTTCAAACCCTCAGCTTGGCACACGCGGGGCAAGACGCGTTACAGGAGATTATGTGGTGAAGGAAAAGGATATGAATACAGATATCCCCTTCCCTGACACTGTCGCAGTATTCCCTGATGTAGATCGCGGCAAAAATTCTATAAAATACCCTGTAACATACATGCCATACCGCTGTATGATCCCGGCAAAGGTGGACAATATGCTGGTTGCATGCAGGGCATTTGCATCGGAGATGATTGTAAACGAATACTTTAACCTGATACCCCATTGTATTGCCCTTGGCGAGGCGGCAGGGGTAGCAGCAGCACAGGCAATAGCCGGTAACGTGGACTTAAGAAAGATTGATATAAAGGCATTGCAGGCAACCCTTAAAAAGAGGGGCGTAATCCTTCCAGGATAGGCACGAGGAATATAGAATGAGAAAATCCGGTAACAATCTATGGGCTGTACTTGGTCCGGGAATTTTATACACTGCCGCGGCAGTAGGTGTATCCCACCTGGTTTACTCGACACGCTCCGGTGCAGTGTATGGCCTGGCAATGATCCCTTTTATCCTGTTTTTCTGCCTGATCAAGTATCCTGGCATTCGTTTCGGCAGCGAGTTTGCTGCTTCAACCGGACGTACACTTGTGGACAGCTATATCAGTTTTGGAAGGTATACCCTTTGGCTTTTTGGTCTCTCCCAGTTATTGAGCATGGTATTTATTACAGCGGCAATAGGGCTGGTTACTACTTCGCTCATCAATGCGGTATTCGGGGTTTCTTTCGGGATGCTGGTTGATAACGTAATCCTTCTTGTAATTTGCGCCGTGATCCTGATCACTGGACGCTACCATATACTTGAGAGGCTGACTAAAGGCATAGTTATCCTGTTCACACTTCTGATCATACTGACCACTATAAGCGCCCTGTTCAAGCTGAGACTTAACGGTATGTCACTTGGGTACGTGAACTTTGACGGGGCTACCATGCTTTATGTTGTGGCAATGGCAGGTTATATGCCCACGCCTCTTGATGCATCTGTGCTTCAATCCTTGTGGGCACGCGCAAAGGCCAGGGACTTTGGCCGCGAGGTTACAGTTACTGAGGCCCGGCTGGACTTTAATATCGGTTTTGTCACCACCTTTGTACTAGCCGTATGCTTTGTGCTGCTCGGCATGGTTGTGATGTATTGTAATGGCATAACCCCTGAGAAAAATTCCATTGGTTTTGCCAATCAGGTTATAAGACTTTTTACCGAACTTGTAGGGAACTGGGCCTATTACCCAATAGGCATAGCAGCCATTACTGTCATGTTTTCAACCCTTATCACGGTGATGGATGGATATCCCCGTGTGATAGAGGCGCTTGCTATTGAGATGCTGCCCAGGTCAGGCGGCCAATTTTTAGGAAGGCGCTTCTATGACTGGGTCATGGTATTTCTGGTTATTGTAAGTTTGACAGTTATGGCCACATTGATGAAAACCTTTGAGGCATTTATTGACATGACCTCTGTGATAGCCTTTCTTGTAGGGCCTTTTATCGCATGGCTTAATCACAGAAGCATGTTCGGTGGCCAGGTTCCTGCTGCTGATCAGCCCGGTTCTGTAATGAGGTTGTGGAGCGGAGTAGCCATTATGATCCAGATTCTGATATCCGCTTACTATATCTATCTTAGAATTGCAGGTTGATATAGTAATGGAGGTTTTTAATAAATGAATAGAGAAAGGCAAAACATGCGCCTGTACGTGAGACTGGGATGCCTGCTGATTACAATATTATTACTGCTGCCATTACCTTTCTGGGTTTACAGCTCAAGGATATTTGTCCAGGCAAGCCCATTTGTCACAATATGTACAATACTGGCCGGTGGGGCATTATGGCTGGGATCAATCCTGGGCCTCCTTTTTTTCATAATATCCCTGTTCCGGAAAAGGTTTTTTTGCCGCCATGTTTGTCCTGTCGGCCTGATACTTGATACTGTTTCAGGTATCAGACCTTCTGTTAAGCCCTGGTGGAAAGGCTCTCCCTTAATAGGCAGATATATTGTTTTTCTGACTCTTGCAGGGGCAATCGCAGGATACCCCATTTTTTTATGGATGGACCCCCTGGCATTATTAAACAGTGCATTTAATGTCTATAAGGCATCTAATTTATCCTCTGTTATAATTTCTATTTCAGGCATGGTAATATTACTTTTGCTTTCACTGACTTCAGGCAATCTCTGGTGTGCCTGCATATGCCCTTTAGGTGCAACACAGGATATCCTTGATGATACAGCCTCTTTTTGCAGGAGATTTATTAAAAAGCCGGAAACAGATGCAAAGGTAAAAAATGGTTACAAAGAGCTACTTCCATCCACGCGCAGGGTATTTATGGCAATTGCAGCAGGAGTGGGGTTAGCCATCCTAACAAAAAAAGTGGGACATGCAGAATCCAGGGATTCCCTGCTGCGTCCGCCAGGCGCAATTAAAGAGGATGAATTCACCGGCCTCTGCCTGCGATGCGGTAACTGCGTCCGCGCCTGCCCTTCCGGGATCATACATCCTGATACAGGAAGCTCCGGTGTTCTGGGTTTTTTTACACCAGTACTCAGGTTTAATAAAGAATACTGCAATGAAAATTGTAATGCATGTACAATGGCATGCCCCAGCGGGGCCTTAAAGAACCTTAATCTGGAGCAGAAGAAGAGATATGTAATTGGTATTGCAAGGGTGGATATGTCCCTGTGCCTTTGGGGTATGAGCGACTGCAATACCTGCATACGCGCCTGCCCATTTGAGGCTATAAAAATCACATGGGATGAAGAGGCATATGAATCATATCCGGCTGTTGATCCTTTAAAATGTAATGGCTGCGGGGCCTGTGAGGCATATTGCCCGACAGGAGACATCAAGGCCATAAGGGTATGGAAACAAATAAAAACAAATTAATTTTTTTTGGAGGTATCACCGTATGAAAAAGATAATCAATACCGCTATAGTAATTCTTGCAACCATATTATTACTGCCAGGTTGCACAGGATCAGACAAAGATGACGGCACTATTACTGTAGGATTCTCACAGATAGGGGCAGAAAGCGCATGGCGGGTCGCCAATACCGAATCCATCCGGAGCGAGGCAGCAAAAAGACCCAATATTAAACTGATCTTCTCGGATGCCCAGCAGAAACAGGAGAACCAGATCAAGGCCATCCGAAATTTTATTGCCCAGGGCGTTGATGTTATCGCATTTTCGCCTGTTGTTGAAACCGGATTTGAGGCGGTTCTGAGGGAGGCCAAAGATGCAGGCATCCCGGTTATCCTGATTGACCGTGCAGTGGATGTGCAGGATGATTCACTATGGGTGACATTCATGGGTTCTGACTTTGTTGAGGAGGGTCGCAGGGCAGCGCGCTGGCTCATTGAAAAGGGCTACACGAATGTAAAGATAGTGGAACTCCAGGGCACAGTGGGTTCAGCCCCTGCCATAGACAGGAAAAAAGGCTTTGAAGAGGTTATAAAGGATCATCCAGGAATGGTGGTAATCAAGAGCCAGAGCGGCAATTTCACCCGATCCGGCGGAAAAGAGATAATGGAGGCATTTCTTAAAACCGATGGTAAAGAGATTAATGTCCTCTTTTCACACAATGACGACATGGCCATAGGCGCCATACAGGCGATAGAAGAATATGGACTGGCTCCGGGCAAGGATATTATTATTGTCTCCATTGACGCTGTGCGCGGCGCATTTGAGGCCATGATAGAAGGGAAGCTAAACTGTACAGTTGAATGCAGCCCGCTTCTTGGGCCACAGATGTTTGATGCAGTAGAGGCGCTGGCAAAAGGTGAATCGATTCCCAAAAAGATAGTAACCGAAGAGGGTGTGTTTCCTCAGGAGACTGCAGCTGAGGCGATAGGGAGTAGAAAATATTAGAGGCAAGTTGAAATAAACAGAAAACAAAATATGAACTTCCAACGTTCAACACTCAACATCCAATGTTCAATAAAAGGCAAAACACATTGTCTTGTCTTTGCTTTTAGGTTTTAATTGGATGTTGAAAGTTCGATGTTGGACGTTCATAATTTAACATGCTCCATTTTTATTTGACAAGGAGATGAGATATTGATGCCAGATATTGGCAATGTTTTGCTTGAAATAAGGGGCTTAAGCAGGAGCTTCCCCGGTGTTAAGGCCCTTGATGCCGTGGATTTCACCCTGAGGCGCGGGGAAATCCATGCACTCATGGGTGAGAACGGCGCTGGAAAATCCACCCTGATCAAGGTTCTTACAGGAGTCCATAAAAAAAACAGCGGGTCCATTAAACTTGAAGGCAAAGGGTTTGAGGCATCATCCCCAATGGATGCGGCCAGTAAGGGTATCAGCACTGTATACCAGGAGATAAATCTGCTTCCCAATCTTTCTGTAGCAGAAAATATATTTATTGGCCGCCAGCCCATGAAAGGGTTCAACATAGACTGGAAGGCTATTAATATGAATGCAAAGAAAGCCCTTGTTAAACTCAATCTTGAAATAGATGTTACCCTCCCCCTCTCCTCTTTCTCCACCGCTATCCAGCAGATGGTGGCCATAGCAAGGGTAATTGATATCAGGGCAAAAATCCTGATCCTGGATGAACCTACATCCAGCCTTGACATGGCGGAATGCGAAAACCTCTTTAAGACTATGAATAGGCTTAAGGAAGAGGGCATGGGCATCATCTTCATTACACACTTTCTTGACCAGGTATATGAGACATCCGACCGGATCACGGTCTTAAGGAACGGGCAGTTTATCGGTGAATACAAAACAGCAGAGCTTCCGCGTTTCAGGCTGATATCAAAGATGCTGGGTAAAGAGCTGGAACAGGAGATGGTATCCCCTGGTAATACACAGGGTGACACACCCGCCCGAAAAGAGCCCTTCATGACCCTCAATAATGTGGAAAAAAAAGGAGTCCTGTTTCCATTTGATCTTGAGATATGCGAAGGTGAGGTGGTTGGCCTGGCCGGGCTGCTTGGCTCCGGACGGACAGAGGTGGCAAAACTCCTGTTCGGCATTAACAGGCCCACAGGCGGAACAATGGAAATAGACAAACGCCCTGTTGCCGTTAACTCGCCCAGGAATGCGATCTCTCATTCAATCGCCTTCTGCCCTGAAGACAGGAAAACCGAAGGCATAATCCCTGATCTTACTGTAAGGGAAAATATTGTTCTGCCGCTGCAGTCCTGCAGAGGTTTCTTTAGGGGTATATCAAGGAAGGAACAGGAAAAGATAACAGACCATTATATAGAGCTGTTAAAAATAAAGGTATCAAACAGAGAGCAGAAGGCCGGGACCTTGAGCGGAGGAAACCAGCAGAAGGTTATCCTGGCCCGCTGGATGGCCATGAATCCGCGCCTCCTGATACTGGATGAACCCACACGGGGTATTGATGTGGGCGCAAAGGCAGAGATTGAAAAATTGATCTTCAGGTTAAGGGAGGAGGGCCGCAGCATACTCTTTATATCATCAGAGCTGGAAGAGATCGTTCACACATGCAGCCGTGTAGCAATACTGAAGGATAGAAAAAAGGTGGGGGAGATCTCGGGTGAAAACATATCTGAAGAGAAAATCATGACAACACTGGCGCAGGAAGGCACTGGAGAGAGATTATGAACATTGTAAAGAAAAAGACCTCTCTCCTGAACTTTGGCTTATCAGAACTGAGCATCATCTATCCCCTGCTGGCCTTTATTGCCATACTTTTATTCAATCTTGTTTTCACAGAGGGGTTTTTCCACATTGAGATAAAGAACGGCCACCTGTTCGGCTCATTGATAGATATATTCAACAGGGGTGCGCCAGTTATACTTATCACAATCGGTATGACCTTAGTTTACGCAACAGGGGGCGTTGATCTGTCAGTTGGCGCAATCATTGCCATCTCAGGCGCACTGGCAGCACAGATGATCCGGCCTGATTATGTTAAAGGCATCCTGGAATACGGGGATCAGACCTCTTTAATCATGGTGCTTCTTGTGCCTCTGGCCCTTTCCATCATCCTGGGCCTGTGGAACGGTTTTCTTGTGGCATACATTGGTGTGCAGCCCATTATCGCTACACTTATACTCATGACAGTGGGCAGGGGAATTGCCCAGCTTATCACACACGGGCAAATCATTGTATTTGAGCACCAGCCCTTCCAGTTTATAGGAAGCGGCTTCTTCCTGGGGCTGCCCTTCCCTGTTATCATGGTGATCCTCCTCTTTGCTCTCACCTGGGCGCTTACCAGAAAAACCACACTAGGGCTTTTTATTGAGGCATCAGGCGCAAATCCCCTTGCAAGCCGTTATATGGGTATACCGGTAAGGGTGATCACAACCCTGACCTATGGGTTTTCCGGGTTCTGTGCAGGCCTGGCAGGTCTGATCATTACTGCGGATATAAAGGCAGCGGATGCCAACAATGCAGGAATATTTATGGAACTGGATGCAATTGCAGCCGTTATTATCGGTGGAACCATAAACGGCGGACGTTTTTCAATGGCTGGCGCCATCATCGGGGCCTTGATTATCCAGTCCCTTACCACAACCATTATTACACGCGGTGTCCCGCCCCAGGTCGTACTGGTCTTTAAGGCAGTCATTATCATCATGGTGGCGCTGATACAGTCTAAAAAGCTGCGGGATCAGCTCTCGCTTATTTTACATTCAGGAGACAGGCCATCATGAGATTTAGACTGAGTCAGAAAAACATACCCATTCTATCCACCTTTCTGGTATTCATCCTGCTCTATCTCTCCGGGGCATTTGCCTACAAAGGCTTTTTTTCTCTCAGGGTTTTTATTAACCTTTTTATAGATAACGCATTTGTTGGCATCATTGCCATTGGTATGACCTTTGTTATAATATCAGGCGGGATAGACCTTTCTGTTGGCTCCCTTGTTGCATTTACAGGTGTTTTATGCGCAAACCTGCTGTCACGCACCGACATACCGCCATATATGGTTATTTTTATCTGCCTGCTCTGCGGTGCAGCGCTGGGCCTTGCCATGGGAAGCCTGATACATTTTCTTGAAATGCCCCCTTTTCTGGTAACCCTTGTAGGGATGTTCCTGGCACGAGGGTTATCCTTCGTAATAAGCCTTGACTCTGTGCCCATCCGCAATGAGCTGTTTTTGAGTATCTCAAAGGCCTCTATTCCATTGGGTAATGGCATCAGGCTGCCTGCCTATGCGGTTACCTTTATTATTATGGCGCTGATTGGCGCATACATCCTGCATTATACACGTTTTGGCAGAAATATTTACGCAATAGGGGATAATGAAAAATCGGCTCTCCTTATGGGGCTTCCGGTGGGAAGGACAAAAATATTTATATACACCATTAACAGCACCATCTGTGCAGCAGGGGGGCTGGTCTATTCCCTCTATACCCTTGCAGGATATCCCCTGGCAGGCACAGGACTTGAACTGGACGTAATTACCGCTGTTGTCATAGGCGGAACGCTTTTAACAGGCGGTGTGGGCTTTATGGAGGGGACAGTTATCGGTGTCATGATACTCGGGCTGATCCAGACAATCATCACATTTCAGGGGAACCTGAGCACCTGGTGGACAAAGGTTTTTATCGGTATTCTTCTCTGCATCTTTATCCTGTTGCAGAGATATATAGCAGCGAGAAAGATACAGGATAAAAATAAATGATATTGTTGGATAATACAGTCCTGTCAAACTTTGCGCTGGTTGATGAACTTACATTACTTAAGCATTTTTGCGTTGACTCAGTGGGGGTTTCATAAAAGGGTAATAACCATTAAAAAAGGAAACAGTATTTTAAAGCATTTTATTAAACGGGGATACTTCTCACCTGTTGAAAAACTTGATGAATATATCTAAATCCACAGTTTCCTATCTGAACTATTTAATTCGGCAATTTAAAATCGTAAGGCTGTTAAGGAAAATAAACCTTTAATATTCTCGTTGTTACTGAATCCCATGGTTTCTTATTTTCTAATGGACCCTGTTTCCCTTTTAAATTCAATTTTTATTATCATGAGCTATTCGGAGATTTGTGACCCCTTTATAAACAAAGGCAGTTAAGATTTTTATCTTAACCGCCTTTGTATTACAGGGTATCTGTCTTATATATCAATAATGATTATCTGATAATGATCTTTTCACCATAATTTTCAACCTCGGTCTTATAAGCTCTGAATTGTGCAGAAGACACCCAATGCTTCTACTATCGTCCACCTCCTGGCATCCCTCCACCGCCGAAGCCGCCCATTCCACCTCCCAGACTGCGTTTCAGCTTGAGTTCAAAGCCTGAAAGGGTTCCTGTCCATTTCATTTTAAAACTTTGTTCACCCATCTTGCGTTCATAGGAAAAAGAGATATTGTCTCCCTCTATTGTTCCATCCTCAATTTCAATTGCCCCGGGCATTTGCGTATTCTCGATGGTGCCTGTAAATTTGGTGCCATCAACCTTAAAATCAAACTTCAAATCGTTGTCACCATCCTTTGCGATCCATTTCCCTGCGATCCCCTTTGATGTGCTGTCGCTCTTATCTCTTGTTGCAGTAAACTCGGTATTCATTCCGCCACCCGGTGCCCCTGCACCAGGCATTGGGCCACGACCCATGCCCGGCATCCCCATGCCCATACTGACCGGCTGGGTGCCGTCATAATTTCCGATAGAGGGCGGAGGTGTAACTGATCCTGCGGGTTTAAAGAGCATCTGGGCGAACAGGTAAAGATTATTATCCCATACAGGGACTTCGTGCACCCCTGAATCAAGATACCATACATGGTTAATTTTTGCCTCATCAAGGGCCTTATGCAGGTTCCAGCTTCCAGTGATCAGGTTGTCCTTGTCCCCGCAGCCTATCCAGAGCAGGCTCAGCTTTTCCTTAGTATTCTGGATCTTGGGGACGAGAACATTGGGCGGCTGGAGGTTGGGCGCAGAGGAAAAGCCGCCTACCCAGGCAAACTTGTCGATGTTGTTGATGCCGAAATTAAGCCCCTGACCGCCTCCCATGGAAAGGCCTGTAAGGGCCTGGTAATCCCTGCCTGTGTTTACAGGATAGTGTGATTCTATATAGGGCTTCAAATCATTCAGTAAATCCGGTTCAAGGTTGGCGTAGTAATTGAAATCCGCCATGAAATTAGTTGAGGGCGGTTCAGCAGTGGCCCGCCCGTTAGGCATTACAATGATCATTGGTACAGCCTTTTTATCAGCGATCAGGTTATCAAGGATTTTATTGGCTGAGCACAGGGTTGTCCAATGGGTCTCATTGCCTCCGATTCCATGCATTAGATAGAGAACCGGATATTTTTTATTCGGATCATAGTTGGGAGGGGTATAGACGACCGCCTTGCGATCCACACCTATGCTTTTTGAGTTATATGTAATAGTTTCCAGCTTCCCTTTCGGTGTATCCGGTCTGATTTGGGTAAAGTCCGCCGGTGCGTGACCGGGAAGAGCAAGGGCTGCAAAGGCTGACTTACTTCCGATTGTTGTCTGGAATAAAAGTGCCATAAACAGGCAGCTAAACAAAAGTCCATAACACAACTTCATTGTTCTTTTCATGAAAAACCTCCTTCAGAAATTGATTAATAGAATGATTGATCTAATATATTAAAACCCAATAAATCTTGAGGGCACCAGTTTGGAATTTATATTTCAGCACTCTGTTCTTGCCAAAATCGCAACTAATGTATACAAGTATACAAAAGTCTGAATTGAGTCAATAAAATTATCTGTGATGAAAAAGGAGTTGTTTCTTGGGGAATTTAAAAGCAGGGGAGCCAGTTACAATATGGAACCGTAATTTTATATGTATATTACTGATATCATTTATACTCTCCATTTCACATTTTTGCATTAATCCCCTTATTGCCTCCTATGCCCTTCATCTGGGGGCCAGCGCCCATATTATGGGGCTCTTAACAGGGCTTTTTTTTGGCGTCGCCTTTTCAATGCGGCCAGTATCAGGCCCTGTTCTTACCAAATTTGACAAGCGAAAACAGATGATACTGGTTTTTTTTATCGGGGGAGCAGCAAATATAGGTTATGCACTCTTTAACAACATATCAGCATTTATAGCATTCAGGCTGCTTCACGGTCTTCAGTATGCACTGGTTGGAACCCTTACAATGACCCTTGCCGGGGATAACATTCCCAAAGATAAAATGGCCTCCGGAATGGGTATTTATGGACTCAGTTCATCACTGAGTATGGCAATAGCGCCAACTTTAGGAATAAGCATTCTGAACCTTGGCACACATTTAAAAAATGAAAACTTCGGATTTACATCTGTTTTTCTTTTTGCAGCGATTATCTCTTTTCTGGGGCTCATTCCGGGT
This sequence comes from Deltaproteobacteria bacterium, assembly GCA_016931115.1. GTDB lineage: Bacteria > Desulfobacterota > DSM-4660 > Desulfatiglandales > HGW-15 > JAAZBV01. The sequence goes on from JAFGFM010000195.1 coordinate 31,092, forward strand.
CATTTTCTTTTACCTGAGAAAAAGACAAAGGAAGAGATATTAAGCACAGGTGCATGGTATAAAAATATAGCCTCTGTTCATGCGATACCCATGGCTGTGGTTATGTTTTTTATTTATTTAGGGTGGTCATTATATAATGTGTACATTGTTGAGTATGCAAAAGAGCTGGGGATATCAGGAATAAGTTCATTTTATACTGTACTTGCAATAGTCCTTATAGTTGCAAGACCGGCAAGCGGTTATCTGACCGACCGATTCGGGTTAACCAGGATTCTTTTTCCAAGCCTGATAATAATGGCCCTGTCATTTATAATAATCGGATCTGCTACAACAATCGGCACAATGCTCATTGGGGCAGCTGTTGCTTCTACAGGATTCGGCGCATTTCAGCCTGCCCTGTATTCCATGTGCATGCTTTCTGAAACGCCCCTTAAGAGGGGTGTTGCCAGTAATACTCTATATATCGGCATAGATGTAAGCCTTTTTCTTGGACCTATTTTAGGCAGTATGGTGTATGATATGTATAATTATTCTGTTATGTTCAGGTCAGCTTCAGTGGTGATACTGATGGCCCTTGTTGTCTTTTTCCTGATTCTGCCATCCTATTACCGCAGGCTCAGAGAGCTGGAAGAGGTGGATATAAAACCGGGTCTACGACTCGTATCCAAAAAAGGTTCGCACGGGTAAACAAGAACAAGGAATGTTTTAAATAGGGTGCAAGGCGCAGGACTCAGGGCACAGGGGAACAAGACACATGGGCACAAGGCGCAGGGCTCAGGGCGCAAGGTATCGTTAAAAATTAAGAAGGAGAATATTTGAATGAGAAGTATCATTATCTACCACTCATGGACAGGAAACACAAAACAGATAGCATCGGCAATACACTCCGGTATCAAAGAGATCTTTGATAAATGTGATATTACCCCTATGAAGGATGTGGATATCAATAAATTAAAAGATTACGATTTGATTGGTCTCGGCTCCTTTGTACAGACCTTTCAGGAGCCTGTTCCTGTAACAGATTTTGTAAATGCCATGCCTGATCTGACCGGCAGATATGGATTTACCTTTTGTACACACGGCACATGCGCAGGGAGCTACATAGAAAGGATGGTAAAAGGGCTGAGGGGAAAGGGCATTACAGTCACAGGATGGAATGACTGGTATGGCGCTGGTTTCATACCGCTCATGCCTAAACCATATTATACTGATGGTCACCCTGATAAGATTGACCTGAAAGAGGCCATAGAGTTCGGAAAGGAGATAGCACAGCGCAGCCAGAAGATAGCCAGTGGTGAAATTAAGCTTATACCCGAGTTACCGGTGAAAGAAGAATACGAAAAACTCTACGGGGCTGTGATGGATCTCGGTTCGAGAGACGATATGGCAGATTTGGTTAAGCTGAAACCTGTACATAATCCTGATAAATGTCTTTATCCCAAATGCACAAAATGCATGGATAACTGCCCCACTAAAAGCATTGATCTATCCGAATCACCAAAAATTAACTATAATACCTGCGGCCCCTGCATGGTCTGGTTATGTGAACAGCTCTGCCCAACTGGCGCCATGGAGGTAAACTGGGATATAGCGGATAATATGATGAACACAATGACCTCCATCTTTAAAAGGCTGGCTGAACCAATGGAGGAGTATAAGGAGCTGCGCCGATTCAGGAGCCTGATAACCGGGGAAGAGGGGAGCGGCACACCTTTATATAAGAAACAAAGGCGTCCAAAGCTTATTATTCGTGATGGTGTGATAAGAGAAAGTTAATAATAGCAAGGGGTATACAGACTGTAATATATGATATAATCATTAAGGGAGGTTCGACATGACTAACTGGCATGATTTTGTTGACATGGAAGGAACAACCCCATCCTGGCCTTACCCGGTTGACTATGAAAAAGAGAATGAAATAGAGACCGATGTCCTGGTGATTGGTGGCGGCATAGCCGGATGCTGGGCAGCAATCAGCGCCGCTAGGAAGGGAGTCAGGGTGGCGTTGGTGGAAAAGGGGGATACAGTGAGGAGCGGCGCCGGTGGCCCGGGCTGCGACCACTGGGGTCAGTGCCCAGCCAATCCGCATAGCAAAGTAGATCCTGATGAATGGGCTAAAATAATAGCTGAACACCCCGGAACCATGGCGGAGGTGCCAAAGCATACCCCGGAAATCTCCTACGGAAACGGTATAGCTAGCCAGATCCAGTGCCGTGAGAGCTATGACACCCTTCTTGAAATGGAGCAGATGGGCGGTCAGATAAGGGATATTAATGATGAATATGTTGGTGCTGAGGGCAGGTATGATGATACTAAATTTATGATTTCTCCCCGCACCAGCCCGAACCATGCCAATGAGATAGTTATACGTATCTGGGGAACCACATTCAAGCGTGCCCTGAAAAAAGAGTGCCAGCGGCTGGGAGTAAAGATCTTTGACCGTGTTATGGTTACAAGTCTGTTGACCGAGGAGGGCCAGCAGGGGGCAAGGGTTATAGGCGCGACAGGGTTTAATAACCGCTCAGGCGGGTTCATGGTTTTCAAATCCAAAGCTACAGTACTTGCTGCAGCGGGCGATTTTTACATGTGGATGCTCAATACCGAGCATGCCGGCTGCCGTCAATTTCGTTCCAGAAACGCAACAGGCGACGGACTGGCCATGGCCTGGAACGCAGGGGCAGAGCTTGTTTTGATGGAAAAGACTGTACCCCTCATGCTGGGGACAGGATACAAGCATAACTGGTACGGCGGTGCAGGGGATGCCAGCTATGAAAATCTTCAACTGGTGGATGCAAACGGTAAAAGGCTTCCCTGGCCAACCCAGGGATGGGCGGATGGCGGTGCTATGTTTCCACCGCCTGATGTTTTGGCATCCATCCGAAAGGGGATTTTCAGCGGTCAATGGGCACTGCCCTTTTACGGGGATTTCCCGGGTATGCCGGATATTGAACGACGTACAACATGGGAGCTTATGCTGGGGCAGGAGTCGACCACAAAGGTAATTACCAGTACCTATGAAAGGGCCGGATTTGATCCATCCAGACATCTTCTTCAAAAC
>JAFGFM010000196.1 GCA_016931115.1 Deltaproteobacteria bacterium
AACCTGGCAGTTATATCAGCATCGGATATCCTCAATTCATTTATTAAAGAACAGACCTATACTACCGCGAAGCGGTTTCGTTCAACAGGTATTAGCACGAATCGGGTCTAATAATAAAAACACGAATCGTGCTAACATCGATTAATAAACTAATTATCACATAATGTAGAATAAACCAACTAATTAAATATTAAAGCTAAACTATACTAAAACAAGAAACTACATTTGTCTGGAAAGAGGCCTATCGAGGCTTTTAAATATTTTTATCCTACTCCAAACCCGGCTGATATTCATGTTAAAGGTACCGCAAAACACCAAAGTCCTGTTTTGGCAGGGGAAAAGTTAAAAGCCTCATTGCCCAATGTAGTATAAGAGAAGGATATTTTTATAGCTAGGAAAAAAATAAAACCCCTGCTATATAAGCACATTTTTTTTAGCCGACTTAACCGGAAAATATGAAAAATCCGGTTTTGAAATTAGGTGCGGTGCGTTTACTTGAATTGGTTTAACTGATATTTGTGTTAAACCAAATATATTTTGACAACAATATATTAATATGGTTTTATCCGGTTGAAATTATGAGTAATATTTAAAAGTAAACGGTACTTTTTAATATAAGACCGTGATGGTTTATTAACGAAGAATTTTTAAGGAGGTTTATATGGGTGAAATGAATTTTACACCACTTGTGTGGTGGCTTGCACCGCTGGGAAGTATCCTGGCACTGATATTCGCGTGGGTGTACTACAAACAGGTTATGGCCGCGGATGAGGGCAATGACCGGATGAAAGAGATAGCCGGGTATGTTAAAGAGGGAGCCATGGCATATCTAACAAAACAATATAAGACAGTCGGGAAGGTATTTATCGTGCTGGTAATAATCCTGACCATACTGGCATACCTTGGCGTACAGAATCCCTTCGTACCTGTCGCATTCCTGACCGGAGGTTTCTTTTCAGGGTTATGCGGTTTCTTAGGTATGAAGACTGCTACCTCCGCATCCAACCGTACTGCACAGGCTGCATCAAAGAGCCTTAACGCCGGTTTGACAGTAGCATTCCGTTCCGGCGCTGTTATGGGACTTGTTGTTGTAGGGTTCGGGCTTCTGGATATATCTCTCTGGTACATCATCCTGGATAAGTTAGTCTATACAGTCGAACATATGCAGACAGGTCTCAGCTTTATTGGTCTCCAGTTTGTAAGGGCCGGTTCAACGGATGCTGACAAGCTGGTACAGATTACCATTGTTATGCTGACATTCGGTATGGGCGCATCAACCCAGGCCCTGTTTGCCCGAGTGGGTGGCGGTATCTTTACAAAGGCAGCCGATGTTGGCGCAGACCTTGTTGGTAAGGTTGAAGCTGGTATCCCTGAAGACGATCCTCGTAACCCTGCAACCATCGCTGATAACGTGGGCGATAACGTAGGTGATGTGGCAGGCATGGGAGCTGACCTTTATGAATCATATTGCGGCTCAATACTGGCTACAGCAGCCATAGGGGCTTCAATAGCGGTAAATGAGTCTGCCGGGGCACCTCTTTCCAAGGGGCTGTCACTGGTAATCGCCCCGATGATCATTGCCGGTATAGGTAATGTCATGTCGATCGTAGGCGTAGTCATGGTTCGCTGCAAGGAAAGCGCAACACAGAAGAACCTGCTTAACGCACTTCTGACAGGTACCCTTGGGAGTTCAATACTTGTGCTGATAGCTGTTGCCATCATGGCAGCCAATGGGATGATCACATGGGGCATGTTCGGTTCTGTTATTGCTGGTCTGGCAGCAGGCGTTATTATAGGCCAGAGCACAGAATACTATACCTCAAGCAACTTCAAACCCACTAAAGAGCTTGCCGGACAGGCGGTTATGGGCCCGGCTACAACCATTATAGATGGTCTGGCCACTGGTATGTTTTCTGCCGGGTTCCCTGTTCTGACAATTATTTTAGGCATTATCCTGGCCTTTGGGTTCGCGGGTGGTTTTGGGAGTTTCATGCATGGGCTTTACGGTATAGCTTTTGCCGCGGTTGGTATGCTTTCTACCCTGGGTGTAACACTTGCAACAGACGCATACGGCCCGATTGCTGACAATGCAGGCGGTAACGCAGAGATGTCAGGTCTTCCGCATGAGGTGCGTGAACGCACAGACGCACTCGATGCACTTGGCAACACCACAGCCGCTACAGGAAAGGGTTTTGCAATAGGCTCTGCCGCATTGACAGCGCTTGCACTGCTTGCAGCATATATTGAAGAGGTCAAGATGTGGCTGCATCAATTTGTCTATGAGTCAGGCGAATTTGTGATAGGCGCCACTACATTAACAAAAGATACTGTAGATAAGCTTGATATACTTTCGCTTGTTGATATATACAGCGCCCATCTTATGAACCCTCTTGTTCTTGCCGGGGTTTTTGTAGGATGCATGCTGGCATTTGTATTCTGTGCCATGACCATGAAGGCGGTAGGACGTGCAGCAGGGAGAATGGTTGAAGAGGTGCGTCGTCAGTTCCGTGAAATGCCCGGTATCATGACCGGTGAGCAGACAGCGGACTATGCACGCTGCGTTGCCATTTCAACCAAAGGCGCTCAGCATGAAATGCTCGTGCCCTCTCTCATGGCGATCATAGCGCCAGTTATTACGGGTCTTGTGCTTGGGGTAGGCGGTGTTATCGGCCTGTTAGCCGGTGTATCAGCCTGCGGATTCGTGCTTGCCACAATGCTAAATAATGCCGGTGGTGCCTGGGACAATGCCAAGAAGTATATTGAATCAGGTAATTACGGCGGTAAGAAACTGCCTGATGGATCAAAAAACCCTGTTCATGCGGCAGCAGTAATAGGTGACACTGTTGGTGACCCGTGCAAGGACACATCCGGCCCGTCACTTAATATCCTGATCAAGCTCATGAGCATGGTCAGCATCGTTTTCAGCCCGGTAATAGTCAAGTACTCACCGATTGTGCAGGAATGGCTGCACATAGCCTGGAAATAGAAGCTTGAAAATAAAAAGCCGGAAGCCCATAATAAAAGAGGCTTCCGGCTTTTTATTAGGCTTTCCTGTTTTAATCATTTATAGTCATGACCATAGTATCAGAGTATATGCGGTATCACTTGGGATAAATTTCTGGCACCTTATAATATAAATTAACCTGATAACCTGATCTGCTTTTGGCTTATATTGCAGTTTCAAAAAATATCATTTTAATGGAGGAGACAGAGCATGGATTCGGTATTACAACAGGAACAGATACTAGATAAGTATATAAGTGAAGGTAACATGGATGATGCTGTTAAATCATTATTTAACCTGATTACTGAGTGCGCCAAAAAAAGGGATTTCATCAAGGCAGAGTCCCTGCGTGACAGGCTTATGGAGGTTGCGCCTTTGGCACTTCATGAAATCACCCAGTCTGCTGATATCATAGATAAAGAAAAGAGCAGTTCCATTGATACTGCCCATCATGAAACATGGGCCGCGTTATACAGCACCCTTAGCCCTGAGGAGGCCAATATCCTCTATTTTTCAATGAAGGTAAAGACATACGATGAAGGGCAGATTATCTTTTCTCTTGGTGAAAGGGATAATGATCTATTCTTTGTTGATCAGGGCGAGGCAAAGATGATTTATGTAAAGGAGGGTGAGGAGCTGCTGTTAAAAAATCTTAAACCCGGTGATATCACCGGTGAAGATACCTTTTTTTACGCAACTGCCTACAGGACCTTTACCCTTAAGGCCCGTACACAGATAAAACTTCGTTCAGTGGGTCGGGAAATTCTTTCAAAATGGATGGAGACATCGCCTGATCTGGAAACTAAAATCAGGTCATATTGCGCCAAATCCGGTGACATAACCTCTCTTCTTGAGAAAAAGGGGGTAGACCGCAGGATTAATAAAAGGATTAAGATATCCGGAAAGAGCTGGGTGCAGTTGATGAAAAGTGGCGGGGCGCCCATGGGAAAGCCGTTTTTAGGCCTGCTCGCTGATATGTCTGAGCAGGGGTTGGCCTTTTCCTTCAAGTTGACAGGTGAAGTCCCTCATAAAATCCTGGGGGCTAAATTACAGGTAAGATTCAAAATACCTGTAGATGGTTCATCCAAGGAGATCGGACAGCATGGCATAATAGGGGGGATCGGTTATCCTGTGCTTGCTGATCATACAATTCATGTTAGATTTGACCAGCCTGACCCCGATATAAAAAAGCTGCTTGAGGCATAAAAAGAATTCACACAGAGACACAAAGCACACAAGGTTTTAAATTTTAGCTCCGTGTTCTCTGTGCCTTTGTGTGATAAAAAAGGTTTTTTTTATTTTCCCCAATGAATACTTATTTTTTACCACAAGTTCCGAGGATTTTTCTTTAAAGGTTTTTCTGTTCCCTACCGACTGTTCTAAAGGGGGTATTAGAGCTGGGCGTGCATAACATATTATGCTCAACTCGTTACCTGTTTATACTAATCTCCAGTTGCACAATGGCGTGGGTTATTTTTATTGACTTATAATGGCTGCGGCGGATATAATTCGTGCCTAAAAATAATATTACAGGTAAGCACTAAGCCAAAAGTTAGTGTGATTTTAAAAAAGTTTTTATTTAGTAAGGCAGATCAATTCAGGTCTGCGGGAGGCCTTATCGGAATGTTTTATAGATTTTGGAACCTGGTTCCAGTTTTTGTTTCAGCCTGTTTGTTCTTTATTTTATCCTTATCAACTGTAGAAGCTGCCACCACAACATCAGAGGTTATGGGAGAGGATGTTGTCTGGACCATTAGTGGTGTAAGCGGGATAACCTTTGATCACCGAGTAACTATCAGTAATACGGCAGAGATCGTTTACTACAGGGCCAATATACGCAAAGGGAGTATCCCTACTGTCCACGCAGAAATACCGAAGGCCAGGGAACTGACTTCGAACTTAACTGCCCAGCGGAAATTTACGGTCAGCATCCCGGACGCCGGCACCCGATGGGTGGCGGAGAAGGCCTGGAACATGAGTGACGGCCCATCACCGACCTCGGTGAGCCTGGGACACCAGGCGCGCTACAGCCCCTGGCAGGCAGATCCGGCTTATCCGGACCCCCGGCATCAGCCGGACAAATATATCCTGATCATGGATACTACCCTTACCTATGAAGAGAATCAAAAATACCTTGCGATTTATATTATGGCCCATGAATTGGCCAACATGAGCAGCCCCGAACTCAATGGCCTGCCCAAATATGCCAAGACTGAACCCGATTTTAAACGTAAAAAGCCCAAAGGCTGTAATGGCTGCTCTCCTATCGGCCTGCCAGGCTACAGGGTCAACATGGCCTCCCTTAAACCTGTTATTCAGGATACACTTTACCAGTGGTCAGGAAGGGGGCCAGAGGTAGAACTTGCCCTGACCTGGAATGGAGGCCTGCCTGCTGGAAAAACCAACCTCGGCCAGGGCTGGCGTTTCTCCTATGATGCCTGGCTCATGGAAACCTCGGACGGGGTGACAGTGTACATGGATGGGGGTGAGCAACTGCACTTTACTGTTTCCAATGACATAAATGCCAATGTAACCGGGGTGACTGCCACGTCACATGCTACCGAGGTAACTCTTAACTATACGGCTCCGGCTGGTGAACCTTTGTATAAACCGGACTGGGATGGCTGGTTCGAAGCGGAGCGCTCCGGCTATCGTCTGCAGAAGGTGGTGGACGGAGATCCAGGCCTCAGGGGCTTCAAATTGATACCACCTGACAGCCGCCTGAAATATATCTTCCAGGGAACTGCAACAAATTATGATGCCCTTCCTCTCATCGCCATTGAGGACTGGAACGGAAATCGCCTTACAATTACCCGAAACATTAGTGGCGCCATCACAGAGGTTACCGATGCTGTTGGACGCAAGGCCCTGTTAACCTACAACGGCAGCGGCCAGTGCACAGCTCTGACAGTTCCTGGCGGTAATCAAGTCACCTTTACTTACAGTGGCAACAACCTTACCAGGGTCATTGACCTGATCGAAAACCAGACCAATTATACCTACAGTGATACCCATATGGTAACAGATATGGATACAGGGGGGCGCGCCTGGGAGTTTGGCTGGACCACTGTAACTGATTTTGAATACCTGAGTTCAGTAACTGATCCTGAAGGAAAAATCACCACCTATGACCTGGTGGTTGCCGATTTCGCTTTCCGCAGGCTGCGAATCACCGATCCCAGCGGTAGATCCACTATCTATGATTTTCCCAACGGCGAATATGCTGGAAACGAAGGCGCTCAGGAACCTTTAGTGGAGAACGATGTTATGGGCAGGCCAGTAACTATCAAGGAAAAAGGCACTCCAGCGACACGGCAGCTGGAGTATAACAGCGATGGAGCCATTTCCAGGGTGATAGAATTTGACGAAGGAATCCATACATACAGCTACAACGATCTTGGTCTCATGACGAGCTATGTGGATGCCCTCAATAATATCTGGCTATTTGAATATGACGCCAGCGGCAATCTTACCCTAAGCCAGTCGCCTGCCGGCAGGGTGTTTCAGTATGAGTATAATTCATTTGGAGAGGTTAATCAGACATCCGACGGTGAGGGCAATATCACCTTAATAACCTATGACGCATTCGGCAATGTAAAAACGATCACGGACCCAATGGGCGCTGTCTCCACCTTTGGCTATGATGCGAATGGAATCAACCTGGCCTCTTTAACCAACCCGGCAGGCAATACCACCACCTACACCTATGATGCAAACCGGAGAATGATCCGCATGACCCATCCGGACGGAAGCTACCGTGAAAACACCTATGACTGCTGTGCTGCGGTTGGTTTTCGTAATGAAAGGGGGGCAGTGCGAACAGTTACCCGTTCACCTTCGCTCAAGGTATTGAGTGAGACCGATTTTCTCGGAAACACCATGACCTACACCTATGACGATGCCGGCAGGCTGGTTCAATCCCGGGATGCCCAGGGCCGTACAACCGTGACAACCTATAACGATCTGGGGCAGCCAATATCGGTAACAAATCCCCTTGGGCATGAGGTGAGTTTTGATTACTACACTAATACTGATTATCCTTATCAGCATACGTTGTCTACTGAACCCCTTGCCCAGGCTGAAATAGGCATGTCATGGAGGGGGGTTGCAGACAAGGCAAACGGCTGGGAATATGTGCGAGACCAGATGGGACGTCTTATGAAAATCATCACACCCCGTGATTACTGGAAGCGAATCAATTTCACCAGGGATGCGGATGGGCTTTTGATCGGTAAAAACTGGAATTCAACACAGATTATGGCCACCTATGAAAGGGATGATAATGGACTGATTGTCTCCGCAGGTCACCCCCTTGGCACGGACAGCTACGTGCGTAACGGGAGAGGCCAGGTGACCAATCAAGCATGGTACGACGGGAAGGCTGTCAGCTTCACCTATGATAATGCAGGCAGGCTGTCTACCATCGTCTATCCTGATCTCTCAACCGCTGTTTACAGCTATGATGTGCGCGGAAGGATATCCTCCATATCATGGAAGGGCAGGGTTATCAATACATCCTATGATAGCGTAAACAATCTCACAGGTGAAACACGTTCAAACGGCATCAATACCCAGATGGTGAGCGACGCAAACAACCTGCCGCTTCAGGTAAGGCATTATTCAGGAACCAAAGATCTGTTTAACCTGCAATGCACCAGGAATCCCCGCGGGCTTATCAGCAGTTGTACCCAATCGAGCAATGCCTTTGTGATGTTCCCGGAACTGACCGCAGAAACCATAAACTCGACTTTTACCTACAGCAGGTCCTTTACCATGGTAACCAGAAATGGTGCAGCGGCAACGACTGATGGCAACGGCAATCAGCTAACCATTCCCGGTACCAGGGCATTTAGCGGTACCTATGATTACCGCAATCTTTTGACATCATGGAGCGCATCCGGTATTGCTCATACCGCAGTCTATGACGGTATGAACAGGCTGATCCAGTGGACCAAAAACGGGAAGGTGCGGCGTTACCATTATGATGATATGGATCGTCTTCTCTTTGAGACCGATGGCAGCGGTAACCTTACCGCCATGTGGCTTTACCGGGGGAGTCAGGTAGTGGCAATGGCTGCTGCAGGCGGGGATATCTCCTTTTATCACACGGATTTGAAAGGTAATATCGCCTTTGTAAGTGATGCTGCAGGCAATGTGACTGCCACCTATCGCTATTTACCCTTTGGTCTCAAAAAGGTATCTGGCTATACAGACAGCAATCCTTTTACTTTTGTGGGCGCCTTCGGGGTTATTGACCTTGGAGAAGGTCTCTATTATATGCGGTCACGCACCTACGATGCTGTATCCAGGGCATTTCTCTCCAATGATCCCATGGGTCTGGGTGTGACCGCCAATGCCAGGGAGTATGCGCGTAACAACCCGGTTAACTGGGTTGACCCGGATGGCATGTTTGGATTCCTCACACAGTACTCTGCAGAGGGTGCGGTTGCTCCCAGGACAGGTGCGGATTTTGACAACAAGGTTTACAATGCGCCTACCATGAAATACGAACCTCCGGTGAGCAGCGGCCCGACCGATCCTTGCGCCATCAATACCGCATGGAATGTCGGCACATCCAACAAGCAGTATGGAAATGCAGTTGGGGTAGGACAGCTTTTGATGCGGTTGTACAACGGTGAGTATGGTGATGCCTTTTATGACGCAGCCGGAATGGCGGCAGGCGTGGCATCCAGGGTTGCAGGTGTATTGCCAACTTTTATGTCTGCAAACCCTGCGGGTGAGGCAAATGATGAGGCGGAAAGGGCACAGATCCAGAAATTTATGGATGACCCTAACAGTTTTTACAACCAGAACAGGATAAAATTTCCAACTAAGAATGATAACCCCAGCCCAGCCCCCTATGAATTCACTTTACCTCCATTTTCTCTTGAGGATTAATTTAAAGGTGACAACCATGATCAGAAATAGACAGATTTCATTATTGATAATATCGTTATTGATATTCCTATGTTTTAATATCCTTTGCCAGGCTTCAGAAACCATAACCTACACCTATGATGACCTGGACCGTCTTACAGGCGTGGAGTATGCCGGAGCCGGCTCGATCAGTTATGTCTATAACAAGGCCGGCAATATCGTAAACATCTCTATCAGGGTCACGAACAGTACCATAGTTGACAGTGACAGTGACGGCATTGCCGATGATTGGGAGATGATGCATTTCAACAGTCTTGCCACTGCCTCTCCTACCAGTGATGCTGATGAAGACTGGTATTCCGATCTCTGGGAATATCTGAACTGGAGAGACGGCCTGCTTGACCGCAACGGAAAGACCTTTTCCCCTAACATCTCCAATGCATCCAGAGCGAGAGGATATGGGGAAGGGCTGGAACCCCGTGCATTTATCTCTGCGCCCTGGATACCGCTGCTGCTTCTTGAGGAGTGAAGCAGGATAATTTAAATTTATCAGCCAAGTCTTCCTTTTTTATTGAGTGCATCAGCCACCTTGCCAAGGTTCATCTTTTCAAGGGTATCCCTTGTCGGATAACCGTTTTCAGGGTTGTATCCTTCAAACTTATAAAACTTTGTCTTAAAATCCTCCATCTTTTCTCTGTCCAGTTTGCGCCCTGCACCTGTGGCATATTTCCACTTGCCATCTATATACATGGGCATGCCCTCGCCCCTGGTAGGTTTGTCATAGATATAGTCAGGGAACACCTCCATGTCACGGTGTCTTCCCTGCAGCACCCATATGGCCCTATCCAGGGTATAGATCTTGTGACCCAGTTCCATGTAATCTGCAAAGGTGAGGTTGTTTCCTGTAACCGCATTCCAGAACCTGGGTTCTGCCTCCGGTGTTGGCCCGCGCCTGTCTTCAGTATTATTTGTAATACACATTGGCCAGCGCCATCCGCAGAAACCTCCTGCTCCGACCCAGAATTTTTCATAATGCTTGATCCATGCAACCTGCTTTACCTTTGAATCTGAGTATATCCCGGTTGGACCGTCGCTGTGATCGATCATGAATGGGTCTCCCTGGTACGGCACCATTGCATCTGTGTAGAGTTTTGCCGCATCTTCTGCTGTAAGGTAGGGGTCTCCTGTGAGCACCATCCAGTGGAGGGGGTAATTGGACATCATGTGAAGCATCAGGTCACGATCCCCAAGGATAGAGGCAAAGCCCCATTCCGCCTCTATTACAGGGTCATAATGTACTGCCGTTCCCCAGAAGGCAAGGGATAGATCACCGCTGTTTACATCCTCATCATACCTGCCGATCTTTTTGGCAAACCTTGCGCAACCTTCTGCCAGGTCATTACCTATGCCCTCGCGTGTGGCAATCTGCCTCATAAGGGCCTCAACATAGGTAAAACTGCCGGGCATATCAAAGGGGAGGTTGGTATCAATCTTTTTGCCCTTTCCAAGTATCCCTTTTTCATGAAGGGTGTCAACATAGCTCATAAGCGGCATGAGCTGCCAATGCCCCAGGCCATACCTGTGCATCAGGTCGCCTCCCTGGCGCGTAAATTTCAAAGAGCCATTCACATTGATTGTAAGTGTCCCTGCGCATACCGATTCGTTTGTGTCTCCTGTAGCAAGACGCATGCGGCACCCCCTGGGGCATGATGCGCATGCTACCGCCCTTGCAGGGGTAAGGGGAAATTCACGGTTGAGTGTATTACCGCCGCTGGGACGCCCGCTTATCAGGGAATATGGCCCGCCTTTACCGAACCTCTCTGCCTCCCTGGGGTTATCCGCGTTCCACTGGAACTTCCTGAACCAGAGCCTTGCCTCCATGAATGCTTTAGGGTCGGCAATAGGTATATCGCCTGTGCCTATGGCGCTTATGGCCTTCAGGTTCTTTGACCCGAAAACCCCGCCGAATCCGCACAGGGCTGCCTGTGAACCTGGCCCGTGAAGGAGCGCCCCAAGCCTGCTTTTATTCTCACCGGCAGGGCCGCAGCATACAACAGCAGGTACCTGGGTGGTCATCTGGTTTTTGGTTAATTCTGCCCACTCACCCCATCTGTAATTTGTGTCGGTTATTACACGGCGGGAGATCTCCTGCTGTGTGTCCCATGTATCCATGCCCCAGATCCCTCTGGCGCTTTCGATCTTTACATCGTCATTAATAATGTTGATCCACACTGGTTCACTTGATGCACCTTCAACCACGACGCCGTCCCAGCCTGCAAACTTTAGCTGGGCAGTGAAGCGCCCGCCAAAATTGCTGTGGCCGAACCACTCTATTGGATAAAGCATTGGCCCGAGCCCCTGCACCTCGCACCTGCCTGAGCCGGGCATAAATGTGCCTGAAAAGGGGGAGGTCATCATTATAATAAGGTTTCTGGGATCAAATGCCTCAAATGGCAGCTGATCACCCACCAGATCAAAGAATATGGCAGAACCCATCCCGTGGCCTCCGCCGAATTCCCAATATTTTTCTGTATCTATCTTACCAATTGTCTTATCGGTAAGGTTTATCCTCAATATCTTTCCTGTATATCCGCCCTTCATCATTCCTCTCCCTCCTCCATGCTGGGCCATTCAAGGCTCATTTTGGGCACCATCTCGCTCCTGTCAACCAGACCCAGGTTATACCAGTGATCATTTCTCAGGTTTACATCATACCCCTCTGTCTCCTTCTGATCCGGCATCTCTGATACAAATTTGATGGCCTGTACCGGGCATGCCTCAACACATGCCTGTTTGCCCCCCGGGCCTCCCTTTTCATCCCAGAATGGTGTATCTATGCAGAGATCACATTTGGATGATCTCCATTTGCCATTTATCTCTACCCATACAGTGCGGTGCGGCTGCTGCGGGCACATGGCAATGCAGGTTTTGCACCCGATACATTTGGTGCTGTCTATCCTTCTTACATTGCCATTTTCAGTATCGATAAATGCGGCCCCTACCGGGCAGTTCTGGACACAGACAGGGACCTTGCACTGCCTGCACAGGGCCATCTTGATGTCATCCGGGAATTTACCCCATGAATCCTGTATGATCTGGATGCGTGAACGGGAAAGGCTCTGCACACCGTAATGGGTGAGCGAACAGGCGAGCATGCATGTTGTGCACCCAATACACTTTTTGCTGTCATAAACCAGGTAACCTTTGGATGCAGGGTAGGTGACCCTGTTATCAGCTGCCTTTATCTGGCCTCCGGCTATAAGCGTGCCCGCGGCAACAGCCCCTCCTGTAACCAGGAAATCACGTCTTGAGATTCCCTTTTGAGCTGTATTATCCTTTTTGTTATTTTTATCTTCCGACATAGGACGAACTCCTGTTGAATGGGTAAGGGTTAAGGTGATCATTAAACATAAAATTAAGTTTATAGGTTAATACTGTTTCCATGTTTTGGCATTGATTTTATGGATTAAATGGAGGTAAGTCAATTTGAAATATTCTATAGACAAAACCATTTTTGGTTGATAATAAATGCCTCCGGTCAGGATCATTACTAATGTAAAGGTGACATCAGTATTTATTCCTTGTATTAATCGAATTTGAATAACAGGAGATTTAAAATGAAATCATTAACCACCATCCTATTAACCCTGCTTATATGCATAGTATTTACCTCCCCTTCATTTGCAGACCCC
>JAFGFM010000197.1 GCA_016931115.1 Deltaproteobacteria bacterium
CCATCCGGGTCAGAACCTGAGCCGTTAAGGGTAACAAGCTGTGCTTCAGCCTTTGTCTGGTCAGCGCCTGCATTGGCAGTAGGAGCCACATTAACCCATGTTACATTTATAACAACTGTATCAGTGCTATATAGGCCCTGAGGGTCTGTCACCTTAAGACTGAATGTAAGTGTTGCACCTGCCTGACCTACATTTGGTGCAGTAAAAGTTGGATTTACTGCCGTAGCGCTGCTGAGGGTAACTGTAGTGCCGCCAGTCTGAGTCCACTGATATGAGACAATAGAACCATCCGGATCAGAAGATGCTGAGCCGTTAAGGGTAACAAGCTGTGCTTCAGCCTTTGTCTGGTCAGCGCCTGCGTCAGCAACAGGAGGTAATGATCCTGTCCCTGACCCCTCTTCTGTGAAAACCTCGTTTGAGAAATCACTCTCTAAACCTGCATCGTCAACAGCGGTTACCGCAAAAAAATACTGGCCTTCATCCGGTATGGTAACTGAATATTCTGTTACCAGGCCGATATTTCCGCTGTTAGAGGTATAATTTCCAGACATGGTACCCCAGTAAACTATGTAATGACTAAGATCTGGTTCACTGTTTGGATCCCAGGTAAGTGTTACCTGACGTGCACTAACAGTTGCCGCTGAAATGATAATTAAAAGAATTGTGAAAAAAAAGACACGAAGACTGTGGTTTGAAAAACCGGAAAAATCCCTGTAAAACATAAAGCACCTCCAAAAAATCCTGCTTGGCCTGAGACCATGCACTTTTGGAAGTGCTGTCTGCCCGGCAACCTCGCAACCGTATTCCTGAATCAGGAACTTAGGCCGATGGCTTTGCGTCCCGCCCTTTCGAACGGTTTGCCCTTATCAAGCTACTCGAAAAACTTTCGAGCTGTTTGTTGCTAATGCAATTTGTATTCCAATATTAGTGGACTGCTTCCAAATGTGTAACCTCTTGAAAACACGTAGACTTTAATTTTTTGTCTGGTGGATTAAAAAAATACATTTAAGCTGTGTTTCACAAAATGAGACATTTCGGTGTATATAAAATTACATTCTGGTTGTTTTCATATAATTTGCAGGGTAGCTATTATTATATCAATGATATGTTTCAACTTGACCTTGCCGCCTATTTTATCTATGGTTTTATCTTGGTTTGTAAAAGGAGAATGACATGAAAGGCTTTAATAAGAAGGAATATACCCGCCGGCAGTTCATTAAAAAAACAGCGCTGACTGCTGCCGGGCTATCTCTTGGCCCCTTTATTCATATTGGCAGGGCAAAGGCAGCTGCCAGTCTCATGAAGCGTCCGATGGGGCGTCTTAACTTTGAGGCCACAACCCTTGGTCTTGGCGGGCAGGCATCGCTACAATGGACACCTGTTAATGTTGACCCTGTAAAGATTATCCTCAAGGCATTTGCCTCCGGTATTAACTACTATGACACCTCCAATTTTTATGACGATAGTCAGCTCCATTATGGTAAGGCATTCCGAAGGCTTGACCTTATCCCTGAAACCCCAGGCTATAATGAAACGCTGCGCCGCTCCATATTTTTAACCAGCAAGACATGCTTGCGTTTTGGCAAGGGCGGGTGGAAGAATGATGTCATGTATAATCTCACCAATGGGTCAGGTACCCATGCAGTAAGTGATGTCAAAAGAACATTGTCGCAGATTTTTGGTGATGGAAAAGGGGCCTACCCGAAAGGTGCTTACCTTGATATGGTGCTTATGCATGCTGTTACCAGCACAGAGGATATAGATGCATTATATGCCGGTTATGAAAACACGGATCAGAAGGCTGAAACTATAGGCACCCTCGCGACATTAATTGATTTACGTGACGGCACAAACCTTACAGGTCTGAATCCGGGTGAAGAAAGGCTTGTCAGGCACATCGGTTTTTCCGGGCATGCATCCCCTGCGGTTATGATGGAGATGATCCATCGTGACACCAGAAAGGTACTGGAAGGTATGCTTGTTGCTATAAACGCCAATGATAGAAACTATTTCAATATGCAGTATAATATTATTCCGGTAGCAGAGGCAAACAACATGGGTATAATTGGCATGAAGGTCTTTGCTGATGGCGCCATGTATGAAAAACCTGCTGTTATGACCCAGGGGCCACATATGGTCGTCCGCAGGGTAGGTAGTGAGAAGCTCCCCAGCCGCAAACTGGTTGAATACTCACTCACAACACCGGGAATCCATACTGCCATTATAGGGACAGGGCATATAGATAATGATCCAAAGGCATGCCAGCTTACCCAGAACCTGCTTTCAGCGCAGATCATGCCTGATGCCTATACAGTTTCGGACCGCAGGGAGGTGGAAAGGCTGGCGCTTTCAGCTAAAGAGGGTAAAACAAACGGCTTTTTCCAGGTGGAAAAACAGGCCCTGGGTGCGCCAAGGGATTTGACTCTTGCCCAGGAAAGAGAGGATAAAAAAAGGATGATAAGGCTTAAATGGCAGACCTCATATGCAGGGGATGAGCCTATTATGCATTATGAGATATGGCGGGATAACATGAAGGTGGGGCAGGTAGCACATAAGCCACAGTTAGCAAGGGTGCCATTCACCCATGAGGATATTCTTTCTGATAATAACTCGCATACTTACAGACTGGTAACTGTAGACGCATCTGAAAGGACTGCAAAAACAGAGGAGATACGTTTAGCGGGTATATAAACTGGAACCCTATTAGAATAGACTATTCGCACCCACAGGGGGCATCGCTTTCTGCTGTGTCAGTCGGCTCTTCGCCGCAATAGATATTTTTCAATTTTTTATCCTTTGAGACAGAACTGTATACAGCCTTTATTACTGAATCCTTTATAATGGCTGACATGTTACCAATCAGATGCTCCTGCATAAGGGGGATGGGTTCGGTTTTAATATCGCCCTTGAGTTCCAGGTTAGAAAAACTGATTGTGCTTTCTTCACTGCTGATACAGATATCATCAGCATTGCCATTTACCTTTATACTGAACTCAAACTCAGAAATGAGGTCTATCTCCTTTTCAGCAACAGCAAAGGCAGATGTCAATGACACCTGATAGCACATCTTGATTAACAGCGTTGCCTTTATATTCGCTACCGCCTTCCCGGTCACAAGGCCATCCGATACATTCCACTCCTTTACCTTTATTGCGTTATCCATATTTGAAATGTTGTAATGATAACAGTACTGGAACTGGAAATCACACCCTATATAACAGGGCTTTTTAGAAACGGGAATGAATTTCGGAATGTTAGAAGGGGTGGTTGACGGTTCTACTGCAACCAGAGTTAAGGAGTTAAAACCTAATAACAGTATAAAAATAAAGGATATTATTCTGGTCATGGCCTGTACTCCATTAATATTGTTTATCTGTTTGTTTGTATTTTTTTCTATGTTAACCACTAAAAATGAAAATACAAAATAGAAAAGCCATTGGTATTTTTTTATCCCCCATCTTAAAACCTATTTCGTTTATTGTATAATGAACGAAGTCAAAAAGTAAAATTAAGTCTGTTTGTGAGTATTCTGACTACTGACTTCTGATTGCTGTTACCTCTTTCCTGTTCCTGCTATCTCCCTGCCTTTGTCATTACGGCTCCGCGTATTACCTTGTGCATGTATGGCCTTGTAACTGTAACATCCTCAACATTTGCGGTTGAACCGCATGGGGTCTGGAAGACAATCACCCCGCCAGCACCTGTACCGGATACAATAACAGCTACATCAGCAGGTTTGGCAAAAGGCTCCCTGTAAAGACCGGGTTTTAAATCTTCAGGCCTTATCCCGACAACCTTTCCCTCTGCCACCATTTTGCTCAAATTTTTACGCTGATCCTCGTTCATCCTGTCCCAGTCTATCGTATTTGTGTCATGCAGCCACTTGATAAAAGACTCCCTGGTAAAACCGGCATTCTTAAGCTGCTGTGCAAATGTCGGATGGATCGCTATCATATGCCGCATATCAACACCGTCCTTGGGCATCCCGAAAAAGCCGAACACCCCTGCAGAAGGGGCAAATATGGCCTTCATCTGTTCAAGTCTGTTTTCAAAATTGTCCATGCTGAGGGTCTCGGACGGTCCGCGTGAGATAAATATCCCTTCGCATATGGTTACAGTGCTTTCTTCAGGTTTATATCCTATTGAAACAGCATATGTCTCCCAGGGGCTCGCCTTCTGGTTTTCAGGTATTATGTAATTAGCATAGGCTGCTGGCTGACCGGGACCTCCGGGTGACGAATAGACATCCATGCGGCGCCAGCCTATGTTGATCATGCACATGAGCATTGCCCTGCCGATAGTTGCGTTGGCCCTGTGACCGGGCGCCAGATAGCCTGTCTCATTGTTAAGCCCGATTTCTTCAATAATCGGCCCGCTGATAAATGTGATTGGCAGGATCTCATTAACAATATGGTACTGGTTAAAGTCTTTGGCCGTAATAGTCTCTATCATGGCAATTATTACAGGGAGATACTCCGGTTTTGCCCCAGCCATAACCGCGCTTATTGCGATCTTTTCTACAGTCGCCCTGCCTTGCTTCGGAAACATAAGCCCTATCTCCTTATCAGGCGGGTAGGTTGTTCCTGAAAGCATCCTGTCCACTGCCTCTCTGGTTGGAGGTACTACAGGCATACCGTCAGCCATGAAGTTATCAGCGCAGTACTGCTGAAATTTTTCGTTTGTCTCGGCATAATCAGCGCCCGTGAATTTTTTGGGGGAATAGTCATAGCTGAAGTTTAAAACCTCTTTTTCTTCTTTTGTAAGAGGGTTTGTAAGGGCATTGTGTATTTCATCAAAGGCCACCTCTGCAACCGGTTTCATTAATCCTGGGTCAGTCTTGGCAACAAGGTAATCCACAGCCGGTACCGCAAGAATACGGCAGGTGGGCATGCCATTGATATCCATCAGCAGTTTTTTCGCCTTTATTATGGCATCGGATACAATCGCAACACCGGGGCGGCCCAGTTTTTCGAGCTTGGCTCCGGTATCATGCCTGGAGCCGGTCTCCGATGCTTTGACCCCGTCTATCCACCCGGCGCATTTCTCTGCTATCTCACCTGAGATATCGGGTGCGTTCGGGATTCCGTAACTGAAATGAATAAACTCAACAGAAGGGTACTTGCTTTTGAGCATTGATTTAATTGTATCAAAAAATGACATGGAATCCTCGCCCATTGCCATTATGGCGATCTTCTTTCCATTCAGATCGCCAAGACGCGGGGCAAATAACCCCTGCCTTTCGGGAAAGGCCAGTTCGCCGTGAGGCTCAAGTATCTCAAGGGTGACCATCCTTTTACCGGATTCCTTTTTCACATCAGCACAACTTAGCGCAGCCCCTGCACCCATGCCCACCACTCCTGCTGCAGTGCTCTGAATAAAGGTTCTTCTGGTTATGTTCCTCTTATTATCTGATTCCATAATTTGCCTCCTTTATCGAACAGGTTTTACCTGGTGTGCCCCGAGCAGATAGATCGCACCAAAATTGTAGCCCGATACCTCACCGGATACAAAAATGTTTATAGTGTCAGGAGAAACCACAACAGGCACCTTGCCGCCCGGTTTAAGGTTTTCC
>JAFGFM010000026.1 GCA_016931115.1 Deltaproteobacteria bacterium
ATCAATGCTTGAGCCGTATGAGGTGAAAGTCTCACGTACGGTTCTTAGGGGGCTTGGGGGTGGTAACATCCCCCGGCTACCCGACAAGAGGAGATGTGCATACTCAGGGAACGTGATCAGAACAGATACCATATCACAGGTAACAGTGAACCAGTAAAAAAATTAAAAGAGAGCATAGAGAAGGCAGCCCCTACCAATGCGAGTATCCTGATAATGGGTGAAAACGGCACCGGCAAGGAGCTTGTTGCACACACGATCCATATGCTAAGTAAAAGATGCACCAAACCCATGATAGAGGTAAACTGCGCTGCCATCCCTGAAGAGCTCATAGAGAGCGAACTGTTTGGCCATGAAAAGGGGGCGTTTACCGGTGCCGGGGTAAAAAAGAAGGGAAAGTTTGATATTGCCCATGAAGGCACACTGTTTCTGGATGAGGTGGGCGACATGAGTTTAAAGGCCCAGTCAAAGACATTACGAATACTCCAGGAACAGAAATTTGAGCGTGTAGGGGGTTCACGTACTATCCATGTAAATGTCAGGATCATATCTGCAACAAACAAGAATCTCATGAGCGAGATAGAGGCAGGAAGATTCAGGGAAGACCTTTTTTACAGGCTCAATGTTGTGCCCATACATGTGCCCCCTTTAAGGGAAAGGGCTGAGGATATACCTGAACTGATCTCCACATTTATGGAGCAGAGTCACCTTAAAGGGGAAAAGGGCAAAAAGCGCTTCACCGATGAGGCCATTAACCTGTTAATGCATTACAAATGGCCCGGTAATGTGCGTGAGTTAAAGAACCTGGTTGAAAACCTGATTATCATGTCAGAGGATGACGTTATCAGGCTTATCGATATCCCTGCCCCATATAACCAGTCACAGGCTGCAAAGGATGAACTGGGGTCATTTCTTAATATAGAGGGCTTCAGGGCCGCAAGAAACCTCTTTGAAAAGGCATATATAGAGGCCAAACTCAAAAAGTTCAAAGGAAACATCTCCCAGACCGCAGAGGCCATAGGGGTAGAGAGAAGCAACCTGCATAAAAAGATAAAGGCGTATGGGTTGGATGCATTAAAAGAAAGGGTGAATTGTGAATTGTGAATGGTGAAGGGTGAAGGGTGAAGGGTGAATGGTGGATGGTGAATGGTGAAGGGTGGATGGTGAATGGTGAAGGGTGAATGGGGAATGGTATGAGGGAAAATGTTGTTAAAGATAAGAGTTTTGCCTTTGCTTTGCGGGTGGTTAAGCTCTTTAAGTATCTGCAGGATGAGAAGAAGGAGTATATCTTAAGTAAGCAATTACTAAGGAGTGGTACAGCAGTTGGGGCTTTGATCCGTGAGGCAGAACAGGCGGAAAGTAAAGCCGATTTTATTCACAAAATGGCAATCGCCCAAAAGGAGGCGAATGAAACCGAGTATTGGCTCGAACTTTTATATAAATCGGAATACCTCGACACAGTGAAGTACAATTCCATAATCCCTGATATAACTGAACTTAACAAATTACTGGCATCCATCATCCTGACCGCAAAAGGGAAAAAATAATTAATGGTAAAGGGTGAATGGTGAGTTGTGAATGGTGAGTTGTGAATTGTTAATTGTAAATGGTGAGCGGCAAAAAAATAATTCACCCTTCACCATTTACCATTCACCCTTAATAATTCACCCTTCACCATTGATTTTCTATCTTTGTTTGTAGTATAAGAATGGGCTTGCAGTAACAGGTCATCTTATCTTTGTTTAATAATAAAGACGATTTAACTGTTTCACACATAAACATATAGATAATAAGGGGGTAATTTATGGCGGAAACTTTAGAAAGAAACAAGGCGGTTGAACAGGCCATTTCTCAGATAGAAAAGCAGTTTGGCCGGGGGGCTATAATGAAGATGAGCGATGATAATATCATCGTTGTGCCTGCCATTCCTACAGGGTCCCTTGCCCTTGACATTGCCCTCGGTGTGGGCGGTGTGCCCAGGGGAAGGGTTATAGAGATATACGGCCCTGAGTCCTCCGGAAAGACCACCCTTGCCCTTCATATATCCGCTGAGGCTCAGAAGCTTGAAGGTATGGTCGCTTTTATAGATGCGGAGCATGCCCTTGATATGGCTTATGCCAGAAATCTTGGGGTAGATGTTGACAGCCTCCTTGTTTCACAGCCAGATACAGGCGAGCAGGGGCTTGACATAGCAGAAATCCTGGTAAGGAGCGGCGCAATTGATGTGCTTGTTATAGACTCTGTTGCGGCACTTGTGCCAAGGGCAGAGATAGAGGGCGACATGGGCGATCAACACATGGGCCTTCAGGCAAGGCTTATGTCACAGGCATTAAGGAAGCTTACTGCTACTATAAGCAAATCAAAGACATGCGTTATATTTATCAATCAGATCAGGATGAAGATAGGGGTCATGTTCGGGAGCCCTGAAACCACCACTGGCGGTAACGCCCTTAAATTCTATGCAACCCAGCGGCTCGATATCCGCCGCACAGGGGCAATAAAAGAGGGGAATGACGTAATAGGCAGCAGGACCAAGGTAAAGGTGGTTAAGAACAAGGTGGCTCCACCCTTTAAGGAGGCTGAATTTGATATCATCTATGGCCATGGCATATCAAAGGAGGGGGATGTGCTTGACCTTGGAGCTGAGATGGGCATTGTTGAAAAGAGCGGGGCATGGTACTCCTTTGAAGGTGAGAGGATAGGCCAGGGCAGGGAGAATGTTAAAAAATTCCTCTCAGAAAATGTGGATATATTGAAACGGATTTCCGATCTTGTAATGGAAAAGGCAGGCGTCTGGAAGGTTAAATTCGCTAGCGAATCTGAAAATCAGGAATAGTAAAGGATTATAAGATAAATGGATCACAAGGAAGTCAGAGCAAAATACCTTGATTTTTTCAAGGGTAAAGGTCACGAGGTTGTAGCAAGTTCATCCCTTATCCCGAGGGATGACCCTACTCTGTTATTTACTAACGCCGGGATGGTGCAGTTCAAGGGGCTTTTTTTAGGGGAAGAAAAAAGGGGTTACACCAGGGCCGCCACCTCACAGAAGTGTGTGAGGGCAGGCGGAAAGCACAATGACCTTGAAAATGTAGGTTATACTGCAAGACATCACACCTTTTTTGAGATGCTCGGTAATTTCTCATTTGGTGATTACTTCAAGGAGGAGGCCATTACCTGGGCATGGGAGCTGCTTATGGAGGGCTATAAACTCGATAAGGAGAGGCTCCATATCACCATATATAAAGATGACGATGAGGCCCATGATATATGGGAGAAAAAGATAGGCATCCCTGCCTCACGCATTACAAGGCTTGGTGAAAAGGATAATTTCTGGGCAATGGGTGACACAGGCCCATGCGGTCCATGTTCTGAGATACATTTTGACCAGGGTGCCTCTGTCGGCTGCGGCAGGCCTGATTGCGGCCCTGCATGCGACTGTGACAGGTTCCTGGAGATATGGAACCTTGTGTTTACACAGTTTGATCGAGACCCGTCAGGGAAACTCACCCCGCTCCCAAAACCCAACATAGATACAGGGATGGGGCTTGAAAGGGTGACAGCGGTTATCCAGGGTGTAAAGAGCAACTATGATACAGATATTTTCAGTGTGCCTATAAACCGAATCCAGGAGCTTTCGTCTATCAAATACCGTCAGAATGAGAGGTTTGATCTCTCCTTCAGGGTGATATCAGACCATGCAAGGGCAGCCGCCTTTCTTATTGGTGACGGCATAATGCCATCAAACGAAGGGCGCGGCTATGTCTTAAGGCGCATCATCCGCAGGGCAATCAGGTATGGACAGGTGCTGGGATTCAAAGGCCCATTTTTTCACAGTGTTGCAGAGAGTGTGATAGATGCAATGGGTGACCACTATACAGACCTCGAGGGTTCAAGGTCATTTATCAAAGGTGTTCTGGTCAATGAAGAAAAGAGATTCGCTGACACCCTCTTCTACAGTATGAAGATGCTGGGTGATGAGATAGAAAAGATCAAATCCAGCAGGGGCAATGTAATCCCTGGTGAGCTTGCCTTTAAACTCTATGACACATATGGTCTCTCCCTTGATATAGTACAGGATGTAGCCAGGGATGAAGGCCTGACTATCGATATGGAGTCATATGAAAAATCCATGTCATCCCAGAGAAACCAGTCAAGGGAATCATGGAAGGGGAGCGGTGAAGAGAAGATACCTGAGGCATATAAAAAACTTGCCTCTGACGGCTGCCAGTGCAATTTTATCCGTGATCAGGCAGAGGAATTTAAATCAAAGGTAGCAGCCATCCTAGTTGATGGCAAAGAGGTCTCTCATGCAAAGGTAAATGATGCTGTGGAGATAGTCCTTGCATCCACCCCATTTTATGGTGAAAGCGGCGGCCAGGTGGGGGATCAGGGCATGCTCAGCAACAACAGTGTAAAGATCAAAGTCTCAGACACCATAAAGGCCGGCAGTGACCTTGTTATTCATAAAGGTACAGTGGAAAGCGGCAGCATCAAAACAGGTGATGAGATAACAGCACTTGTGGATTATGAAAGAAGAAGGGCCATACAGGCAAACCATACAGCTACGCACCTCCTGCACAGCGCCCTCAGGGAGATCATAGGTGACCATGTCAAGCAGGCAGGGTCACAGGTATCCGCAGAGCGGCTGCGTTTTGATTTCAGCCATTTTGCACAGGTTGAAAAGGAAAAGCTCATGGAGGTGGAGGCCCTTGTAAACATGCATATCAGGGATAATCACCCTGTAACAACAGAGGTGATGACAAGGGAAGATGCATCAAAGACAGGGGCTATGGCCATATTTGAAGAGAGGTACGGTGCAAATGTAAGGGTGGTAAGCGTAGGCGAAGGTGTCAGCATGGAGCTCTGCGGGGGCACCCATACACACAATACAGGCGATATAGGATTTTTTAAGATAGTATCAGAAGGGGCAGTGGCTGCCAATGTCAGAAGGATTGAGGCTGTAACCGGCAAGGCTGCGGTTCTCTTTTCCCAGACGCAGGATAATGAGATAAAAGAGGCTTCCGCACTATTAAAGACTACGCCTGATCAGCTCATAGAAAAGATAAACCAGGTGTTAAAAGACCAGAAGCAGAAGGATGCAGAGATAGACGCCCTTAAGGCAAAGATCATCTCAAAGGAATCAGGCGATATCCTTTCAGGTCTTAAAGAGATTAATGGCATAAAGGTGCTGGCCAAAGAGCTTGACGCCCCGTCACCAAAGGAGCTCCGCGATTATGTGGACAGGATAAGAGAAAAACTTGCATCCGGGGTCATAGTGCTGGGATCAAAAAGTGAAGATAAGGTTATGCTCATTTGCGCGGTCACAAATGACCTTACAAAGAGGTATAATGCCGGGAAAATAATAAAGGAGATGTCCGAGATCGTTGGAGGAAAGGGCGGGGGCAGGCCTGATATGGCCCAGGGCGGGGGCAGTGATCCGCAAAAACTTACCCGGGCCCTGGAATCAATCGATAAAATAATTGCCGGTTGACAGGGGTTTATTCAGCAGCCGGTTCTTTTTCCAGTTCAGCGATCTTCATGTTGCACAGGCTGATCTTGTTAATGGCCTCATGATAATGGCCTACATCAGGGTAGCTTTTCAGGGCAAATAAATATCTCTGGAGCGCTGCCCTGTAATTTTTTTGCCTGTAATAAAAGTTGCCCGTGTAGACCTCAAAATGGGCAAGATTTATAAGGCATGTTCTGAGGTGCCTTCTTGCCTGTTTTGAGTATTCATTGTCAGGATACTGG
This sequence comes from Deltaproteobacteria bacterium, assembly GCA_016931115.1. Lineage (GTDB taxonomy): Bacteria > Desulfobacterota > DSM-4660 > Desulfatiglandales > HGW-15 > JAAZBV01. The sequence continues at coordinate 5,749 of JAFGFM010000026.1, forward strand.
GCTATAAGCCTTTCAAATTCTATCTTTGCCCTCTGGGCATGGGTCTGTTCCTTGTCAAAGCCCTTTACCTTTGTAAAATAACACATCCCCTTACGATATTTTACATAGGGGCCATTCTCATCCTTTGGGTGATACATATCAAATTCGCTATACAGGCTATATGCGGACTCATATTCACCAAGCTCATAATAGGTATCCGCAAGCTTAAGTGCTGCAACAACGGCTGAGTCTGTATAAGGGTATCTGTTCTTTACCATCTGGAGGTTTGTAATGGCATTGACATAATCACTTTTTTTCAGGTAATTTAACCCCTTTTCAAGCAGTTCTGCATGATCCATTTCATCAATTTTACGGGCCTTTTTAGTAGAACACCCGGAGCCAATCAAAAACAGGGATAAAATAAAAACAAAATATTTTACAAAAGGAAGGTATCTTGATATCATTTTTTTACTCTTTTTAAAAATCAGTGTGGCTTCCATTTGTATTACAGAAGGCCACACCAACTGTTATTGTATGAAAAATTTATAGAAGTTTTTTAAGCTCTCCATCTATTGAGCTCTTTGGCTGGGCGCCTACAACGGTGTTTACCACCTTTCCACCCTTGAAAAAGATAAGTGTCGGGATATTCCGGATGCCATATTTTGCAGGGGTATCCCTGTTATTGTCCACATCCATCTTGACAATCTTTATTTTACCTTTGTATTCGGCTGCCAGCTCTTCAACAACAGGCCCCACTTTTTTACACGGGCCACACCATTCTGCCCAGAAGTCAACCATTGATGGCGTATCAGCATTTACAATCTCCGCGTCGAAATTGGCATCAGTAACCTCAAGAATATTACCCATCTCTATCTCCTTTCTTTTTAAGAATTAAAGGTGAATTAGCATGCGTCTTATATTTTGTCAACATAAAGAACCTGGCCTTATTAAGGCGTATAATAATCAATATATTGATATAGTTGAAATATCTGGCTATTTATCTGGGCTGTCAAGAAAGCGTTCAACCTCAATTGCTGCCTTGCAGCCTGTGCCGGCAGCTGCCACTGCCTGCCTGAACATGGGATCTCTTACATCCCCTGCTGCAAATACCCCCTTTACGCTGGTTTTTGCGCCGTCATGGCAGATTATATAACCACCTTCATCAATATCAAGCTGACCCCGGAAAAGATCGGTTGCAGGCGAATAGCCTATGCCCATAAATATGCCGTCTGCCTTATGTTCAGTGACTGCGCCAGTTTTGATATTTTTAAGTATGATCTTTTCAACCCCTTTATCTTCAGAGCCCTGTATATCCTCAACGACAGAATCCCAGATGATCTTTATTTTCGGGTTATTTGAGAGCTTTTCCTGTACATATTTTTCAGTCCGGAGCTTATCACGTCTATGGACAATGGTTACCTCTTTTGCAAATCTGGCAAGAAACAGCGCCTCCTCAGCGGCTGTATCACCCCCGCCTATTACAAAAACTATGTTGTCCCTGAAGAAAAACCCGTCACATGTGGCGCATGCTGAAATACCCCTTCCCTTGAATTTTTCTACAGAGGGGTGGTCAAGATATTTTGCCCTGGCCCCTGTGGCTATGATAAGACTTTTAGCTGAATATTCTGTATCCTCTGCTGTCACCCTGAACGGGTATACGCTAAGGTCCACGCCAGTTACATCCTTCATTACAAACTGGGTTCCGAATCTTTCAGCCTGTTTTCGCATATTTTCAATAAGTTCAGGCCCTGAAATGCCCTCCGGAAAGCCCGGGAAGTTTTCCACATCTGTGGTAACAAGGAGCTGTCCTCCGCTTGGAACCCCTTCAATAACGAGTGGTACATAACCCGATCTCGCCGCATAGATTGCAGCTGTCAAACCGGCAGGGCCTGAACCTATAATAATTATCTCCTTTTCTTCCAATCTGAGCTCCTTTTTAAAAAATAGTTATTTAAAAAAATCCCTTAATCCTGGCGCCTTTGTCTATTTTGTCCCCTACCTTTGAACCGCAGTACTGGCACCTGTATTCATATTTATCCCCCTCTGGCAGTACCAGCAGGAGATGCTTTCTTACGGGCACTGCCTTGCGGCACTGGCCGCAATAGAGCTCCAGGGCCTCAAGCTCATTGAAATCTGCTTCCTGGCTGGAAGCACCTGACCGGGGTCTCCTCTGTTTCATATAGGTATAAGGATTCTGCATTATTAAAACCTCTGGATTTCAAATGGTCAATATGCTAATTGAGTTAAAAAAAGAACAAATATAATATCTCGGCATTCATATGGCAAGGGTATCTTTTTAACTGTAAGTGAAATATTCATTCGACCATGACAGAAAAGACTATTAGGGATAAATTTATTGAGGGGATCACCGGGATAGTCCTTGCAGGAGGGAAAAGCAGCCGCTTTGGCAGCAACAAGGCCCTTGCAAGGTTCAACGGTATGCCCCTTATTGAACGGGCAACATCTGTCCTTGGCAGGGTCTTTAAAAACCTCATGATCATTACAAACAGCCCCCTTGAATATTCATACCTCAAGATTCCCCTTTACCAGGATATTATAAAGGGTATGGGCCCGGTTGGAGGGCTTTATACGGGGCTTGATACGCTTGATGATGGCTGGGCCTTTTTCTGCGCCTGTGATATGCCCTATATAAACGAGGGGCTTGTGAGGTATATGGCCGGGTTAAAAGAGGGGTATGATGCGGTGGTGCCAAAGGTCGACTGGAAGATAGAGCCCCTTCATGCCCTGTACAGCAAAAGATGTGTTCAGGCCATGAAGGATCTGATAATTAAAAAGGAATTCCAGACAATTAAGGCATTTAACAGCATCAGTGTCAGATTTGTAGGGGAAGAAGAGATAAGACAATTTGACCCTGAGCTTAAGACATTTCTAAATGTAAACAGGCAGGATGATCTGGAAAGAATAATAAAGCTCGCCTGATCACCATACCTCTTTATGATCATGATAATAAAAGAACACAAAAGAAGCCATAGAAGGTTGGGTCAAAACCCAACCTTCTATAGAAAACTGTTTATCAGGCGCCCAGCTTGCCTTTGCTTTTCATCAGATCGGCAACATTCTTCATGCCCAGTTTTTCCAGTGTCTTTTTGGTAGGCCACCCGGTTTTGGTGTCCCACCCTTCAAGTTTATAAAAGTTTGTCTTAAACTGTTCCACACCCTCCCTGTCAAGGTAAAGGTCGTTATGGCTTTCAAAGCTCCATTTCCCATTAAGGTAAACCGGCTTGGGACCGCTTATGGGGAAGGTTGCACCGGGCATATGCATAAAGGGTGCAAACTTCTCCTGATCACGGTGTCTGCCTGCCATTACGCGAATGGCCCTTTCCATGTTCCAGATCTTTCGGCCTGTCTCCATGGTATCGGCAAAGCTCTCTTTGCTCCCTGTTACCGCCTTGTAATACCGGTATTCCAGTTCAGGGCTCGGGCCTGCAAGGTTTCCGGGGCCACTACCCATAAACACAGGAAGGAGCATCTCACAGAAAGACATTGATTCATTATAGAACCCGGCAAAGCGCCTTGCCCATGCGAACATTTTTGCCTTGTAGGGTGAATATATACCGGTCTTAAAGGCCTCATCGCCCTTCCATGTATTACTGAATATGATGGGGTCATTGTCAAAGGGGATAACCTTTTTTGCCATCATGTTAACAAGCTCTTCAGCTGTGTATGTTGCCGGTCCGCCAAATCCTCCTCCTCCGGTCAGTCCGAAGAAACCGTGCCATACCGGGTCACCTGACATCATTATATAGCTGTAGGCCCAGTCAACACCGGGGAGTGTATGATGCCAGCTAGCGCCCCATGCGGGAAGCCTGATTGTGCCGTTATTCATATCCTCCTCAAGCCTTCCCCATTTTTCCGCCGCCTCAAGGTAACCATTTGCCAGATCCGCGCCAATACCAATACGACGTGCTATGGCGTCGCAGAAGGTTTCACGGAATTTAAGCGTATCCCACTGATCCATGGGAAGTGGATATGAATCTATCTTTTTACCAGGCCCCAGTTCGCCGATCTCATAAAGATATTTTATATACCAGCCGATCCCTGGCTCCATTGGCACCATCCCCTTGTAGGCCTTGGGGGCATCTGGCACAGGCAGGGTTATAGCCCCGCCGAACTTTGTGGCCCATGAGCATATGCCCCATTTTATGGCAATGCTTGCGCCACGCATGAGTGCCTCAGGGTCACGGCTCGAAAATGATCCGGGCTCCTGTTTACCCATATACCAGTATTCATCGGCGCACATGGCCTCACCGCCATAATAGGAATTGCGCCTTCGGTCATTATTGAGACAGGTCATGCATGCTGATGCCCCTGGTTGAGCAAGGGTTATTTTAGGGAAATTTCTTGTGTGCCAGAGCCTTGTATCAACAAGGCCGGCAGGGTCTGCTACCTGGACACCGCCTGTTCCTATTACGCTTATGGCCTTGAGGTTTTTTGAACCGAAAACACCGCCAAAGCCCCCAGTACGTGCACTTACCCCGCTTCCGTGTATAAGCGCCGCAACCTTGGTCATGGATTCACCAACAGGGCCTATGCAGACGATCTGAGGCATCAGGGTTGTATATTCATTTCCTATCTCCTGCCACTGCTGCCCGAATCTGGTTCTACCTGAAACTGCGGAGGTTATCTGATCCTGTGCTTCATAGGTGTCTAATCCCCATAATTTTGAGCCATCTTCTATCACTACCTTGTCATTTATAATATTAATCCATACAGGGGCCGCTGCCTTTCCATGCACAACCACACCGTCCCACCCGGCAAGCTTAAGCATGGTGGCGAATCTGCCTCCAAAGCTTGTCCTGTGAAACAGGGGGGTTGGATAGGTCTCTGAGGCAATAGCGCATACGCTGGTTCTGCCTGCACCCGGCACACCTGTGGCCGCAAGGGGGCCGGTCATTAATGATATCACATTACGCGGGTCAAATGCATCCTGCATGTCCCAGTCACCCGGAACAACGGCAATATCCCAGAATATCGCAGCGCCCATACCAACGCCGCCTCCGAATTCCGCATATTTTGCGGTGTCAATTACGCTGATTTCCTTTTTAGTGAGATTAACTTTTAATATCTTTCCTGCATATCCATTCGCCATTTTTAGTTTCCTCCCTTCTCAGCCGCTTTATCAGTCGCTTGTTTCGGTAATACAAAACCCTGAGGCTTTGCCTTGGGGGGCGGTGGCGCAAGGTTAAGGTCATACCCGTTGATATCTGTCTGTGATGGGGCCTCTGTTACAAGCTTGAGGGCCTTGACCGGGCATGTTTCAACACATGCCTGCTTTCCCTTTGGCCCACCTTTTTCATTCCAGTATGGGGCGCCTTCACAGAGGTCGCATTTGGCAGATTTTTTAATTACCGGGTTCCATATAGTCTTGTGAGGGTCCTGGGGGCATGCCTGGATACATTTTTTACACCCGATGCATTTTTTCTGATCGATCCTCCTGATGTTGCCATTTGCCTCATCCACATGACAGGCCCCTGTTGGACAGACCTGCACACACAGGGGTGAAACACACTGTCTGCATACAGACATTACAACATCATATGGGTATTTGGTAAATGATGGGGCATCGCGGATGATCTGTATCCTTGACAATGAAGGATTAGCCACACCTTCATGTGTGAGGGCGCATGCAAACATGCAGCTCTGACACCCGAGGCAGAGCCTGCTGTCATACACTATGTATCCCTCTGATTTTGGGTAGGTTATACTGCTTGCAGCTGCTTCGGTAGTTCCTGGAATGCCTGCGGCCAGCGCTCCGGCAGCAATGACAGCGCCACTACCCACCAGAAACTCACGCCGGCCTATCTCTTTTACCTTGTCTCTTGGTTTTTCAGATTCAGCCATACTTTTTCTCCTTATATAAGGTTTACATATGATTAGTTCTGGGTATGATACACTTTTAAAAAATTAAGTACATTTGTTAAAAAAAATATAACACATTTTTTTATCCATAGAACTTTTTAAAAACTATCCGAATGTCAGGCAGTTTCTGCCTGACTCCTTGCTTTTATAAAGAAGCTCATCAGCCCTTTTTACAAGGCTTTCTACTGTATCATCTTTTCGTGCAACAGTTGCCCCGATTGAGATGGTCACCTGCAGGGTCTGATTGTTGTTATTGATTATATATGACTTGGCAATGAGTTCTCGCACCCTGTTCCCAAGGTTTATAAGCGCCTCATCATTAATATTGCGTATAACCCCGATAAACTCCTCCCCGCCCCACCTGCCGTAAAAATCAAATGGTCTTGAATTAAGTGAAAAGGTCTTTGCCACGTATCTGAGAACCAGGTCACCGGTATCGTGACCATACGTGTCATTAAATTTCTTAAAATGATCTATGTCCATGAACAGGATGCCAAATGAAACATTGAATCGCTTTGTCTCTTCAAGCCTGCTCACCATTTCCCTGTGTATGAAACCCCTGTTTGCAAGCTGGGTCAGATCATCGAGAAAGGCCATCTTTTCAAGTTCCCTGATCCTGAGCTCATTATTCTTATTATTGCTTATATCGGTAAAGAGTTCCACCCCGCCTATAACCTGACCCTTTTCATCGGTAAGAGGGCTGATACGGACAGAAACAGGCACCCTGTGGCCATCCCTGTGATGCATGTAAATCTGATCCTCACGGGATATCTTATCTAGAATGGTTGAGGCAAGCGGACACATGCCTGTGCACAGGCTGTTACCGCTACTGTCAGTATGGGTAAGGATATTGTCAGCACATGACCTGCCGATGACCTCGCTCGCCTTGTACCCAGAGATCTTTTCTGCTGCCCGGTTCCAGTAGGTAATAATCCTGTTATTATCCACCATGTAAAGCCCGTCATAAAGATTATCAATAATGTTTTTAAAGGACTCAGGCCCGAGTTTCATCGTATCCTCCTTCATCGAGGTTGCATTATACTTTGATGAATGTATATTATCCCCATGAAAAATCAAATAATTTAGAGAGGAAATTGATTTATGACCCAGAATGCAATACCTGAAAGAAATGATATCCCTGAAAGAGACAGGTGGGATCTTTCCCCCCTGTTTGGTTCAACTGAGGATTGGGAAGATCTGTATAAGGAGATTGAAAATAATATACCGGGCTATGAGAATTTTCGCGGAAGGCTTGGAGAGTCGGTGCAGACCCTCAAAGAGGCAGTTACCTTTTTGCTCAATACAGATAGAAATATAGAAAAACTCTATACATATGCCCACCTGAAAAGTGATGAGGATAAATCAAACCAGAAGTTTCTGGCCATGTACCAGAGGGCAATCGCCCTTTACACACGCGCTTCTGAGATGGCGAGTTTTATTACACCGGAGATTCAGGGAATAGATGAAGGCCGGATGAGCGGTTTTTTAAAGGAGGATATTTTAAAAGAGTACAGGTTCTATCTTGAAAAGATACTCAGGTACAAACCCCATACCCATGATGAAAAAATAGAGAGGATACTGGCAATGAGCCAGGATTTTGCCCTTGCTTCATCGCAGGTCTTTGGACAGCTTGATAATGTGGACCTGAAGTTTGGGGATGTTACAGATGAAACAGGCAGATCCATTGAGCTGAGCCATGGTAATTTTTCCACCTTTCTAATCAACCCTGATCGTGAGATCAGGAAAAAGGCATTTCATCAGTATTACAGGGAGTATAAGGATCACGAAAACACCATTGCCACAGCCCTTTCATACAGCAATAAGAAGAATATCTTTTATTCACGGGTAAGAAATTTTGCGTCTGCAAGGTCATCCGCCCTGTTTAGTGATGATGTGCCTGAGCTTGTATATGACAACCTTGTTTCAACAGTGAGAGAAAACCTGAGCCCCCTGTTTGACTATTTCAGGTTCAGGAAAGAGACACTCGGGCTTGATGCGCTCCATTTCTATGATACCTATGTCCCCATAGTACCCGACATAAAATTCACCATGACCTATGATGAGGCGGTTGAGCTCTGTGTGAAGGCACTTAAGCCTCTTGGTGAAGAATATACATCCATCCTGAAAAAGGGTCTTTCAGGGGGGTGGGTTGACAAATATGAAAACAGGGGTAAGAGGAGCGGTGCATACTCATCAGGCTGTTATGATTCTCCCCCATATATACTTATGAATTATCAGGATAAAAATATCAACAGCCTCTATACCCTTACCCATGAGGCAGGCCACTCCATGCATTCATACCTCTCAATAAAAAATCAGCCCTATGTGGATCACCAGTATACCATCTTTGTGGCAGAGGTGGCCTCCACATTTAATGAGGCCCTCTTAAGCAGTTACCTGCTTGATCTGTACAGGGATGACCCGGCCATGAGGGCCTATATACTCAACCGTGAGATAGATAATTTCAGGGCAACCCTCTACAGGCAGACCATGTTTGCTGAGTTTGAAAAGGTGTGTCACGCAATACTTGAACAGAACCGGCCCCTTACCCTTGAGGTGATAAAAGAGGAATACCGAAAGCTGCTAGATACATATTTTGGAGATACACTTGTAATTGACCCGGAGCTTGAGCTTGAATGCCTGCGCATACCCCATTTTTATTCGGCATTTTATGTGTACAAGTATGCAACCGGCATATCAGCAGCAACCGCCCTTTCAGATATGGTGTTAAATGGAGATGAAAAGGCCAGGAACTCTTATCTTAATTTCCTGAAACTTGGTGGCAGCAAGTTCCCTCTTGATGAGCTTAAGGATGCGGGTGTGGACATGCGGTCGCCAACACCTGTTAAAAAGGCAATTGACCATTTTAAAAAGAGGGTGGAGCAGTTAAAGGATGAGATGGGGAAATTAAAGGGATAGACAGTGTAGAAAGGATGGGGAGCCAGCTTTTTATGGGCAGATGTTGTGGATAATCTGCCCCTGATTTGATTTGTAATCCATCAATCCACAGATTAGCGTAGAGACAAGGCATGCCTTGTCTCTACAAATCAGGCCAGGGTTCAGTTGCCCTTATCTTCCAGTGCCTTCAGATCCTCATGGGTCCCAGCGTTAATTACACTTTTATACCCCATCTCTTTCAATAGATTTTCAGCTATTGCTGATCGCCTTCCGGTCCGGCAATAAAGCACTATAGTCTTTTCCTTGTCCGTGACATTATTTTTAATATCAGCAGTCAGTTTTTCAAGGGGTATATTTACCGCATTTTTAATGTGGCCGGCCTCAAATTCCTGTGGAGACCTTACATCAATTAAAACATTTTCAGGATTAAATGCTGGGCTGTCTTCTGCCGGTGTGTTTTGTGCACATGATAAAGTGGAGAATAGAACTAGAATAAGTATAAAAAATTTTTTCATGATTATATATTTCCTTTCTTAAGTAATATCAATAAATTAATCTTGGTTCCTAACCTCTAACCTATGACCTATGACCCCTAACCTTTAATAACCCTTTTTATCTCCGCCGGATTGTCAATTACAGTTATCCCGCTCATTGACCTGAGTCTTTCACTATTATCAACATCAATATCCCGTATGGTAAGCTGAAAGGGTTTCCCATCGGGGAGCGTTGTTGTTATTGTGCCTCTCTCTCTATCAACAGGCAATACATAAACCTCTTTACCTGCCTTGTTTACCATGGCAACACAGTTGGTAATAAGGGTATCTGCTATCCCGTGAACCAGCTTGGCTACAGTGTTTGCGGTTGCAGGGGCGACAATAAGGTACTGGTATTTTCCTGTCTGCAATGGGCCAATAATAAAAGGTGTATTGGCATCCTTTTCTATCAGCACCTTTTCACTAATAGTGTTAAGCCTCTCTGTTAGTTTATACCATTTTAAAACAGACTCTCCTGCCTTTGATACAATAGCCGTGATTTTAAAATCATCATGCCTTGATAACTCGTCCATGATATCAAAGACCTCGTTGAGCTGGTCACCCGCCCCGGTTATCCCCCATGCAATATTTACCGGCATAAGTTCCCTCTGGTTAATCCTTAAACCTTGATGCAAGCTTTATCATATGGTCTATTGTCCTGTGGATGGACTTTATCCCTTCCTCATCTTCTGCTGCACCCTCGGCCTTTTTGTCCTTTGACCAGAAGGTCATGCCCAGATTTGCGCCAAAGGCGCCTCCTCCCACCGGTATCATCCCGTTTATTATAAAAAAGTCGTGCATAGTTTTTATAACAGGCTCCTGGCCCCCAACCCTGTCCCCGCCTGATGCAAGCCCTGCACCAATCTTACCCACAAAGACACTCTTTTTTTTTGCAACAGAGGCACGCAGCCGATCAAGCAGGGTCTTGAGCTGGCCGGAGATCGCCCCCTGATACACTGGGCTCCCCAGTATCCAGGCGTCTGCCCATTCAAGTTTGGGGTATAGTTCGCTCATATCATCCTTGTGGATACACCCCTCTTTTTTTCTTACACAGTAATCGCAGTGGATACAGAAATTGATCTGCTTCTTGTGAACAGAAAAATATGCTGTTTCAGCCCCATGTTTTTCTGCAGCATAGCTCAGTGCCAGTTTTACAGCATAGTCTGTTGAGGCTATACGCGGGCTGCCTGATATGCCGATTATTTTTAACTTTTTATCCGCCATATGGGCTCCAATTTTTGTGGGTTAAAGATAGCGATAATAAATGATGTTTTCAAGATAGGCGAGCAAAATATAAATTTGATTATATTTTTTGTTGGGGGAAAATATTTTCGACCGGTTATTGAATTATATATGTTGTAGAGACGGGTTTTAAACCCGTCTCTACCCGAAAAATTATTTTGCCTGGAACGGGTGATTTACTTTGCTTTTCTGTTTTACAACCTCTTTGGCCTTTGGTTCGCCAGCAACAGCGCGTTTTATAGCCTCTTTTGTTGCCTGATAATTGTAATCCTGGATCTTCTTGTCATCCTTTGCCTGCCAGTGAATAAATACACCAACGCATATGAAAACATTGTCAGCTTCAGCAACAGGGATTGTTCCATCTTCTACGCAATCCTCAACAGCCATAGCAACAGCACGCTGGGCAGGCCCGAACATCTGGACAGCCTGGGTAGCGCCCTTTATGGTTACCTTGTTGAACATTACTGTGCTGGGTTTGGTAGCGAGGTTTGGTGCTACAACCGCGAGCAGTGATGTAAAACCGTCCTTGTTGTTGGTCAGACAGTTGCAGAATGCTGTTTCAGCGGCACTGCCACGTGGCCCAAGGATAAGATCGATATGGGCTACCTCGTTTCCTTCGCCAACCAGTGATTCACCAACCATTACTTTATTAATTTTTTTTGCACTTGCCATGTTAAATCCTCCTTAAAATTGTTGATGTGACCCACATTAAAAAAACAGTAAAACCTTAACAACTTAAACAGAAATATCTGTCTATTAAAAAAGATAAATTTAATCTAATTAGGCATTAATTTCGGGATGTATCCGAAAAGAGATGCATTGTAGCCTCACGGTTTTTTCATGTCAAGTAAATGGGGAAAATATTTAACCTCTTGAAATAACACTATTAAATTGCTTGTTTTAATAGTAAAACCAGCAGGATAGCTCTAAAAAACAGGTAGATTTCAGCAGGATTTTGTCTTACCCGGTGATTTTTTATTACCTGCCAGAAGAATATCCAGGTCAATGCCGCACATTTCTGAAAGCTCCTTGTGCAGGGCAACACACCTTTTTGCACCTTCTGTTATCCCTTTTTTAAGCAGACTCTCTTCATGCTGCGCTATGGTTTGGAGTATGTCCCCAGCAGCAAGATTATCTGCTGCCGCAACAATCTTTTCCTCCAGCGTGAGAGGGATATAGTCCTCAGATGGCAGACCATTATTTACAGCCTCTTCCTTTGTAATGCCTGCGCCAATATGGTTTCTTATTATGGAAATAAGATCATCAGGCAGGCCAAGTCTTTCTGCTATTTCACAACCGGCAAGGGCATGCGCAAGCCCGTGGGTATTTGATCTCCCTATATCATGCAAAAGGGCCCCCGCCTCAATAAGGGGCATGTTTACCATGTGGCCCTGTTCAACAAATTTATTGCCGATTATTACGGCGAATTGGTGAACGGCCTTTACATGGTTAATTACCTTTGTATTTACGCCTTCATCAGTAAGGGATTTCAGACAGGAGTTGTAATCGGGGTAAGACATATTTCTCGCTGTATAAAAGTAATATTAATAATGTATTTATGGGTTATATCATCCGGCGCAAGGCGCAAGGTTCAAGGCGCAGGGAAAACCTATCCATTTCCATAAAAGGCTGTACATCCCTTTAAGAGTTTTTCCATCATTTCAACACAGGTTGATCCAGGTGCCACCTTTTTTATCACCCTGTAGTTTTCCTTTAATATTTCCTCTGCTTTACCTTCTGGCAGATGATTCATCCTGGTTGCGACTATTAGGCTCTCCATGACCAGACACTTTGCTCGGTTATAAAGCTCAGGTATGGTGGCTGCCTCTATATTTATTATTTCTGCATTAATAAGATGGCTCTGTGGCTTTTCAGTGCAGCCTGTTACTTTTACCTCAATAAAGGCTGGGGTATCGGCTAGCACCGGGGCATCTATTAACCTGGCGGTCTTAAACTGGATTTGACCTTTTGAATAAAGCGAATCGAAAAAATATTGAGGATCAGATACAATGTTAATTATAAAGCAGCCCTTATCCATAATATAGCCAAGTGTATTTGAGCTGTTGTATATCTCTACCTGTATGGATTCCATGTCAGGGCTTTTTACTCCAAAGGGTGCCGCGTGAAGCATATCACCATTAAAACATGAAATAATAGCTTCATATGTCCAGTCCCTTTGAAAACCAAGTTCTGATAGTGTTGCCATTATTTTTCCTGTAACAATATAATTCACTTCCATCCGTACAATCCATGAGCTATAAACTAATACCAGACCGGAAGGGCATGGTAAACAATATTTTGTCTTCCCGAATACCGTAGACCTTAGACCTCATACCTGCGGGGATAATAAATTATATTGGACCAGAGCAGGTTGAAGAAATAAATGCATTTTGGAGCCACTGCCAAATGAAATTATTAATAAGCATTGTAAACGAACAGGAGGCAATAGCCGCCATAAAGGGCGGGGCCGACATCATTGATGTGAAAAATCCCCTTGAGGGTGCGCTCGGTGCAAATTTCCCTGGAATAATAAAAGGTATAAGAGATGTTACACCCATAAACATTCCTGTAAGCGCAGCGATTGGTGATGCCCCAGACCTGCCCGGTTTAATGTCCCTTGCAGCACTTGGTGCTGCTACCTGTAATATCCAGTATGTTAAGGTGGGTTTATATGGTGTAAGGACAACCGAACGTGCAACAAAAATGCTCATGGAGATAAAAAAGGCAGTAAAAGGATACAAGCAGGATATCAAGATCATTGCAGTAGCTTATGGTGATGGCTATAAAATAAATGCCCTTTCACCTCATGAAGCACTGATTGCTGCGGCAGAGGCAGGCGTAGATGGCTGTATGATGGATACAATAATTAAGGGAGAGGGTGACCTCTTTTCATCTATTTCAGTGGGCAACATCAATAAATTTTTAAAAATTTGCAGAAGTCATAATCTTATCTCTGCCCTTGCAGGATCACTTAAGGTTGAACATCTCCCCCTGTTAAAGGAGCTTAGACCTGGTATCATCGGTTTTCGCGGTGCTGTGTGCAGGGGTGACAGGGTGAATGGAGTCCTGGATTCAGAGGAGGTAAGGGCTATAAAAATCAGGCTTTAAGAAATGAATCTCAATTATCTTTCAAAAGATTGAAATAGGGCAAAAGCATATCCTCCATAGTATATAAACCATTTGGCCTGCCTATAATTTTATCGGCGGCAAACAGGGCGCCATTACCAAACGCCTCACGGGAAATAGATTCATGAAGAAGCCTTACTGTCTGATAGGGAAAGCCAAATAGTATTTCATGATGACCAACAATTCCGCCAGCCCGGATAGTTTTTATCTCTGTCGATTCAATTTCAAGGGCCTGGGCGATCTTTTTTGCTGTGCCGGATATTCCTTGTTTATCCTTGAAATGTTCCTCTATAATTTCAATATCAGTATAAGGCGCAATCTTTTTAAGTATCCTGGCGGCAAGAATAAGAAAGTTAACACCAATAGTAATATTCGGCGACCATAAGACGGGGGTATCAAGGGCTAACTGATTAATCAGCTCCATTCGGTCTGGCGGATATTCAGAAATAGCGCTGACAATAGCAATGCCTCGTTTAGTAGCCTCTTTACCATAGTAAAATATTCCGTCTATGCTGGAGAAGTCTATTATCACATCGACCGGATGCTCATCAAGCAGCTTTTCGATAGTCCATTCTTCTTTAGATAAGATCATCCCCTGTTCATTAGATTCAATGCCCAGAAATTCGCAAACCGAGCGATAGTGTAATAATTTGGAACGCCGCATAACCCAGGAAAGATGAACTTCGGGGTTTTGTAAAAATACTGACGCTACTGATCTTCCCGCTCTTCCAAAACCAAGTATTCCAGCTCGCATAATATGTCTCCTGTACCTTTCAAAATTCAACCAGACCAGCTCAATCAAGCCGAATAAATTACCATTGCACAATATTTATTAACAACAGTGCGAACCTAAATTGAGTTGCACAGCATTTTAATTTATTGGAATCTTGAAATCAAGAATTAACCACGAAACACACTAAACACAAGAAAAGGTCAAAGACTGCCTTGTAAATAGGGAGATGTTCGTATTTGGCCATTAACAAGTACCCGCGCGACCAGTGGCTTCGCCCCTGGACCCCAAATGGTCAAAGAATTAAATAAGCCACATCACCTTCACGGACGCGACCGCACTCCAAACACTCGTAGGTAGCCCGAGTAGCCATAGGAGTACCAGGAATCTTTACCAAGCTTGAAGTTGAAGAACCACGCCGACGACGAATCACGGGGTTCTGCCCAGACCCACCATCCTGTTGTTTTGAATGACGGGTCCATATTACGTTCCCCAACCCCGTTCTGGTATAAAGTAGAAAGTTCACTGCGGGTAGGCATTCTCCAGTTTCCGCCAGCCACATTGCATTCAGATACCCATTGTATTGCCTGGCTATAATTCGGATCCCTATCAGGCCCAACCACCCATTCAAGGCCTGTAGTGGAATCAGTAATAACCCCTTCTGAAGAAACAGCAAATCTGGTTGCGCCAGTAGCAAGGTCTATAACCAGGCTCCCGCCCTTTTTTGAGTATGCCTTAGCAATCACCATCTCCGAAGGCAGCACTGCTGTTTCACCCTGGGGCGCACTGTCTATCTGCACAGCAGTATCGCATGCCCATTTATCAGACCAGGGCGTGAGCACATATTTTGATGATGGGAACAACCCCTTTATCCGGAATACCCCTTCTTCGTTTGTTACCGCTTCGAATTGTTCATAACCTTTAATAGGCTGCTCCTGCGATGCTGTAATTTTAACCCCTGCTACTGGTTTACCTGCCCAATCTACCACTTTCCCCTCAACAGACGATTGTTTGCCTCCGCATGCAGTTATGCCTGCAAAAACCAAAAACACACAAGCCAAATAAAATACTTGTTTCATTTACAGCCCACTTTTGAGTTTTAGTTTATTATTTGGTTTAATAATCAAGTTTAATATTTAGGACGAGATAATTAACCAAATCTATTTAACTTTGTCAAAAATATTTCAGAAATATACTAAACAAAACCTTATAACAGCGCGTTGTTATTTTTGGATGATAATTGTTAAAAATTACTCTCATTACCAAGGTCACCGTGAAAACGGTTCATTTAAGTCAGAACCAGATATTCTAAATTTCTTCTATTTTTCTATGTAGTTCCTCTGCCAGATATTAGAAGAATGGTTATAACAACCCCTTCTTTCAATCAAAACTGTACTCAAAATGGGGGTATATTGTTAAGAAAATTTCTTTAAATTTTGAAGGCGAATATCGACATAACTCAGGTTTCAGGTAATTTTCAAATGATTAAACAAGTCGGTTAATTGATCGGAGTAATTCCCATTTATAATCCACAGACTGGTTTCAGGAGGCTGTCTGGGATTTGATTTATAATTTTTTTTTGTTATTTCTGCATAGGCGGGAATCCATGGAATAGTTTGATCTTTAGATTCCCGCCTTCGCGGGAATGACGACAGCGAGACGTTTTCTGATTGTTCCTTTATTTTTTTAATTATTTCACAGAACATCGGGTCAACTATATCTGTCCCCTTTAACTTTTCAAGGTCAACTGGTAACCTGGAATCATGCTTATCCCAGCTTTTTGCGGGAATATCTGTACTCTTAACAAGCACAAGCCTTTCGGCTTTTATATATTCGGCGATCCATGCAGCAATGGAATCGGATGTGACATCCCATGAGTGTGGCAGGGGGTCTTTACCCTTCATAAGTTTATATGGAAGGAGTATTACCGGTTGATATTTATCAGCGCAGTTTAAAGCCTCATCTAAATTTTCAGTACATATACTGTGAGGGATCAATGATGATAACAGGTAGCCATACTGGTTCATGGCGAGTATTGCCATCCAGTGTGAGGCGTCCTGGTCAAGGTCAAAACTCTGCGCACTGTTTCTTACAGCATCTGCAAAAAAGCCACCACCCGGTATAATTAATATCCTGTGATGTTTCCCAATGTTTCCGAGTTGAGCGCAAAGCGCATTAAGGTTTTTACTTTTCTGGAGGCTGCCACCGACCTTGATTACTGTGACAGACATTCTAACGCTTCACCATGTGTTCATTTAAAAGTGATGCTACAGAAAAGGCAGGTAAGCAGTTGTGGTCATCCTTTGATTCCCAGTGTAAGACATCCTGGATGCCAATAGATCTTGCAGCCCTTTCAGCGAGAAAGGCCCCGGTACCTGTCACAACAGCAGGTAAAACTGAGGAAAATGCTGCCCTGGCCAGGACATTTAATATTGCTTCAGAAAGCTGTTCTGTCTGCTTCTGACTCAGGTATTGAGCCATACTCTCTATTTCCTCTGTTGTAAGCATTTCAGTGTCGGCGCATATGAGTCTGGCTAGCCGTGCCCTTGCATCTTTAATAGTCTTTTGTCTTTTATCAGGAGTGGGGCAGGAGTATGTATCAGCAGAGATATCTCCGAGAATGAGGTATACATCAGCCATGATTGTAAAATATTCAGAAGCGACGGGGCACTCCTTATCACGCACAGGAACAGTATGAACAATGGTATTCGGATTGGTTCGGAGGACGCCGGAGTAAACAAGTTCGCTATTGATCAACCTGCTTGTGTCTGTCCTTTCATGACAGATCACCTTCCCCTCTTTTATTGGGATAATATCAGTCGTTGTACTGCCGACATCGATAAGGATGCAGTTGCTGTGAAGATTTGCGATATACCTGGCACTGGCCAACCAGTTGGTAGCAGCGCACATAAGCGGTTTTTCATCCGCTTCCAGGAAATTATAAAAACCTCCTTCAAGATTAAAAATATGGACCGGTGAGTAACCAAAAGCCTTTTGAAGTGCATTCAGTATAAAGTGAATCCCCTCTCTTTTAGTCCCGAAGGCATCAGAGAGTTCCGCAGTTATAGTTACCCCGTGGGGTTCTTCTTTTTTAATAGTAAGGTTTTGTCCTGCTATTTTAAGCTGATCAGCGAGCTCAGATGGGTTATGCCATATCTCAAAGGGGATGCTTACAGCCTTAATAACCCTGGCCCTGTTACCATGCCATTCAGCGCGGACAACCTTGATATTGACCCCTCCGATGTCCCAGCCGTTTATTATTGTTGCTGATCCCATATTTCCCCTTTTTTGGAAGAACATATTAACACAACAGCATATCATTTGTACATGGCGCAGATTTTTTTCAGGGATGATCTTGCTTAAAAGGAAATAGATTGAGAAGTGATGAATACTGTAAATTGACAATTAACAATAAATTAAATAAGGTTTTTTTATATCAGGAGGTGTCCTCACATGAAAAATACAGCATCAAGGCCCGTCATATTTATTTCTCTTTATTTAATACTCACTGTTTTCTCCTTTACCGCCTGCGGCCCGAAGTGGACCGAGACTGAAAAGGGCGGTGTTAAAATTGTTACCAGTATGGGTGGCCAGACACTTGGGTACGCTTCATCTTCCGGTGTAGCGATACTGACCGTTGACAGGCTTGCCTTTAAAGATCTCAACAAAAACGGGGCGCTTGACCCATATGAAGACTGGAGGCTGTCCGTTGATGACAGGGCAAAAGACCTTGCATCAAAAATGTCAGTTTATCAGATAGCAGGGCTGATGCTCTACAGCGGTCACCAGAAGATACCGGGCGGTGGTATTTATCAGGGGGACACATACAGCGGTAAGCCATACAAGGAAAGCGGCGCAAAACCATATGATCTTTCAGATGGTCAAAAGGATTTTCTTGTAAATGATAACGTGAGACATGTCCTGATAACCAGTGTGGAAAGCCCAGAGGCAGCAGCAAGGTGGAACAATAACGCACAGGCTTTAAGTGAGAGTCTTGGCCTTGGCATCCCAATTAATACTAGCAGTGATCCGAGGCATGAGGCGGCCTCTGATGCAGAATACACTCTTGGCGCCGGAGGTGAGATATCAAGGTGGCCGGGCGCTATAGGGGTTGCAGCCACATTTGACCCAGCATTGGTAAAAAGATTCGGCGAGGTTG
>JAFGFM010000198.1 GCA_016931115.1 Deltaproteobacteria bacterium
CGCAAAGGTAAATACTTAAAATAAAACTGTTTTTCTTGGTGTTCTTTGCGGCTTTGCGTGATAACTTACCTTTTTACAATGTTGTCAGTAGTGGCCTTCCCGCCAAATGTAGCGATGATACTTTTTACTAATATCCCAATTTCAGTTATTGCTGCACGTTCTCCTCTGTAACCTCACCCTTTATCTGGTCAGCCTTGAATTTGCCCTGGATAGATTCTATTTTCCCCTGATCAGCCTTAAACTTCCCCTGTCTTGAATCTATCTTTATCTGGTTTGATTTGAATTTCCCCTGGTTTGACTCTATCTTTACCTGGTTTGATTTGATCTTGCCCTGGGTTGAATCGATTTTACCCTGCACTGATGAAACATTCTGTTCATCCTGTGTGGTGATGTTTTCATCTCCTGCCAGGACATCCTGTACAGGAACGCCAAGGGATATGCCCAGAGATGCCGCAACCGCAGCAACAGCAAGGTTCTTTTTAAGTGACCTTCCGCCACCCTTTTGTTTCTCAGGGCTGTAATTAATTTTTTTTGTTTTCATAGTTTCATTCTCCTTTAAGTTATGCTGCCCACTTTCGGACGGCGGTTATATGTAATGCCATTTTTTCATCGATTGTTGATGGCACAGGTTGACCCGAACGTCTGCAAAAATCGGCAATGGTTTGATCCATATCTATCCACTTAAGCTCATTCTCTCCGGCTTTTCCCTCGGTGATATTCTGCACTGTTTCAAGTACTCTATCGGCCTCGCCTGACGAAAGGGGCTTATCCTTAAGCGTCTCAAGTAAAAAGCAGAGGAGTTCCAGATAAAGGTCTGCTGCCCGCATAAATGCAAAAGCCCCCTGTGTTTCAAGATATGTTTCTATGGTTCCGCCCTGATTGAATCTCCCCTTGCATTCAGGTTCAGACTCAAACTGTGAAAAGGTTTCAATCCATGGATACCTGATATGGCGGCCAAGTGGGTAAAGACGGCATACAAGGGGCCGGTCAGGATGTATGCTGCAACCATTTGTTTCGAGGAATATACATGTGCCATCCTCCCTGTTTTTGAGGATCGTGCCCCTGGCAGTATAGTCAGCAATAAATTCTGTGGTCGAAATGCCAAGGTTACTAGCCATGCGGGCAATCTCATATGGATTGAGCTGTATCTTTTTATTTCGGCAGCAGCTCATGCAGCGTCCGCATGAGAATCCAAAGGTTGATTCCCGGTTAAGCCCATGTTTAAATACAGACAGGTTCATTTTATTACCTGTTATACACCCCGGTTATTGATAAGAAAAAATTTTTATAGCGAAGTATAGGTAGTGCTGCGTTTCAAGTCAATAGAAAGAAAAATCATGGGGTTAAACATCTTTATTGATTTGTCCTTGATATAAAAAAAAGGTTCACATTTATTCTGATTCATATAAAATATCCAGATAAAACAACCAGAAATGAAAAGGAGATGAAAAATGAAAAGGGCGATAAAGGCTTTTTCTTTTTTTGTATTATTCATTGTTATATTTTTAAGCATATCTTGCGCTACAACCCTCCCGCCTGTTCCTGAAAAATACAACTTTGATAATAAGCTTGAAAAGGTAGATCGGATCGTGACCTTCAGGGAGCCCACCTGGGAAGAGCTGGATGCCCAGTCTATTATTCTCAGGGTCGCCTTAAATGATTATTACCTGCTCATTCTGGAAAGACCCATCAGTACTAATCACTTTGACATAGGTATACCAGGCACCGGTTCCACCATATCAGCCGGTTATGACAGGGTAGTTGTCATTGAAAACACAGTCCCTCTTTATTATAAAATAGACAGGATCTACCGCCTGAAAGATAAGAAACAGAAAGAGGAGATCAGGGCGCTGTTAAAAATAAAGAATTGACAATCGGGATTTTCAATCTATAATTGATAATTATTATCAGTTAGTAATCATTATCGCTTTACGTATATCTAAAAGAGGGGTGAATTAAGCTGTTATGACCGACCATAAGATACGTTTGGAGACAATGATCCAGAAGATGCGGGCAGCAGGCTGCAGGATTACGCCGCAGCGAATAGCCATACTCAGTGTCCTTTCCATAAGTAAAGGACATCCGAGTGTTGAAGATATCTATGAGCAGGTGAAAGCTGAGTATCCTACAACAAGCCTGGCAACTGTCTATAAGAATATCTCAATGCTAAAAGATCTGGGGGAGGTGCAGGAGCTTAGTTTTGGCACTGAGAGCAGCCGGTATGACGGCAACAAACCAGATCCTCATCCACACCTGATATGTACAAGATGTAAAAAGATAATAGACCCTGACCTTGAGAGCCTCGAATCTGTATCAGCAGAGCTGGTCAGGGAGACCGGTTTCAGTATAACCAGCCACAGGCTGGATTTTTTCGGGATATGCCCTGCTTGTCAAAAAAAAACTTTAACAGATAAAGGAGGATAGAGATGAGTAAAGAGAGTAAATGCCCCGTAACAGGAATGTCCGGTAAACCCGTTTCAGGCCGCGGCACATCAAATCGTGACTGGTGGCCAAACCAGCTTAACCTTAAGATCCTTCATCAGCATTCAACCTTAAGCAACCCCATGGGCGAGAAATACAATTACGCTGAAGAATTCAAAAAGCTTGATCTTCATGCCATCAAAAATGATCTCTATGCCCTTATGACCAATTCACAGGATTGGTGGCCTGCAGATTGGGGCCATTATGGCCCTTTGTTTATCCGCATGGCCTGGCACAGTGCTGGCACATACCGCCAGGGCGATGGCCGGGGCGGAGCTGGATCAGGAAATCAGCGTCTGGCGCCCCTTAACAGCTGGCCCGACAATGTTAACCTAGACAAGGCGAGAAGGCTTTTATGGCCTATTAAAAAGAAATATGGAAAAAAGATCTCCTGGGCAGACCTCATGATCCTTGCAGGTAACTGCGCCCTTGAGTCAATGGGCTTTAAGACCTTCGGGTTTGGCGGTGGCAGGGTTGATGTCTGGGAGCCTGAGGAGGATATTTACTGGGGTGCTGAGACCGAGTGGCTCGGTGATAAACGCTATACAGGTGAGCGGGACCTTGAGAACCCCCTTGCAGCCGTTCAGATGGGGCTCATATATGTAAACCCTGAAGGACCTAACGGCAACCCTGACCCGGTAGCATCAGGTAAGGATGTTCGTGAAACCTTTGCACGCATGGCAATGGATGATGAAGAGACAGTTGCCCTTGTTGCGGGCGGGCATACCTTTGGAAAGTGCCATGGTGCAGGCCCTGCAACCCATGTAGGGCCTGAACCTGAGGCCGCCCCTATTGAGGAACAGGGGCTTGGCTGGAAGAGCAGCTTTGGCAAAGGAAAAGCAGGCGACACTATCGGAAGCGGCCTGGAGGGCGCATGGAAACCGAATCCAACCAAATGGGATATGGGTTATCTCAGGATACTCTTCCAGTATGAGTGGGAACTGGTCAAGAGCCCGGCAGGGGCAAATCAGTGGTTTGCAAAAAATGTAAAAGAGTCTGATATGGTTGCTGACGCCCATGACCCAAAAAAGAAACACAGGCCAATGATGACCACAGCGGATCTCTCCCTGCGTTTTGACCCGATCTATGAACCGATCGCACGGGATTACCTGAAAAACCCCAAAAAATTTGCTGATGCATTTGCAAGGGCATGGTTTAAACTTACTCACCGTGACATGGGCCCCAAATCACGCTACCTTGGCCCGGAGGTGCCAAAGGAAGACCTTATCTGGCAGGACCCGATCCCTGCAGCAGACTATAAGCAGATCGGCCAAAAGGATATTGCTGAGCTTAAACGTATGATCCTTGACTCAGGTCTTTCCATATCTCAGCTTGTAACGACCGCATGGGCATCCGCATCAACCTTCCGCGGATCAGATAAACGCGGCGGGGCTAATGGCGCCCGCATATGCCTTGCACCACAGAAGGGGTGGGAGGTAAACCAGCCCACCCAGCTTAAGAAGGTGCTTAAGACCCTTGAAAATATTCAGAAGGAATTCAATGACTCACAAAAGGGCAATAAAAAGGTATCAATGGCTGATCTTATAGTGCTTGGCGGGTGTGCGGCTATCGAGCTTGCCGCTAAAAATGCAGGCTGTAAGGTATCTGTGCCCTTTACGCCAGGTCGCACAGATGCAACACAGAAACAGACCGATGAAATATCATTTACAGTGCTTGAACCCAAGGCAGACGGGTTCAGGAATTACATGAAAAAGAGATACAGCATGACAGCAGAAGAGATGCTTATTGACAGGGCACAGCTCCTTACGCTCACTGCCCCTGAGATGACAGTTCTTCTAGGTGGCATGAGGATGCTCAATACAAACTTCGGGAAGTCAAAGCACGGCATCTTCACAAAACGGCCTGAGGCCCTGACCAATGACTTCTTTATGAACCTGCTTGATATGGATACTGTGTGGAGTAAATCAGCAGCAGATGAAGATGTGTATGAGGGTCGTGACCGCAAGACAGGTAAGATCAAATGGACAGGCACACGCGTTGATCTCATCTTCGGCTCCAATTCCCAGTTAAGGGCCATAGCCGAGGTTTATGCATGTGCTGATTCACAGGATAAATTCCTGAATGACTTTGTAGCTGTATGGAATAAGGTCATGAACCTTGACCGCTTTGACCTTGCATAAAACCGGATTGATTTAATAATCGTCAACTGACAGGATGACATAAATTATACAGAGTGGAACGCCATATGGCGTTCCACTATATTGATCACCTCGATATCCTTATACATTGGAAGAGAAATACCTTGGCTTATTAACTCTTTGGTGCCACATTCATTTTTTTCCGCAATTTACAGGTTGACAATAAACAAAATTATGATATTAGATATCTCTAATTAAAATAGAGATCAAAAATGCCTTACGGCTTTCGACCTGTATTGGTGCGTAATGAAGTGAAGGTGCATTTCGGTAATTATACCGTTTTGCGCCTTTTTTATTTTTAAGGAGATATGGGTTTCGAGATCGCTCTGGACGGGAGCCGTGTTCTTATATGCGGGAGGAGAGAAGGTAAAATATTATGACTCTTGATAAACTAAAACCCGGAAGCGAATGCCTTGTAAAAAGGCTCTACGCAGAAGACCGGTTGGGCCAAAGACTTATGGATATGGGGGTGTATCCGGGAATACTGATAAAGGTTATACGCAATGCTCCATTAAAAGATCCTGTGGAGATCGAACTCGAAGGTTTTTATGTGAGTCTGCGACGTGCGGAGGCATGTTACATTGAGGTTGAAATTCAATGATCAGTGGAATGGGTCTCATTGCCCTTGCCGGACAGCCTAATTGCGGAAAATCCACTCTCTTTAATTTATTAACCGGAGCCAGTCAGCATGTGGCTAACTATCCCGGTGTTACTGTAGAGAAGAAGACAGGCTGGTATACGCACAACAGCAAAAGACTGGAGGTGGTGGATCTTCCCGGAACCTACAGTCTGACCTCCTATTCACCCGAGGAGAAAGTGGCGCGTAATTTTCTTGTCAGTGAAACGCCCACAGCGGTCATCAATGTTGCGGATGCATCAAACCTCAAGCGCAACCTGTATCTCACACTTCAACTGCTTGAGATGGAAGCGCCAGTGATCATGATGCTCAACATGATGGATGTTGCCGAAAGAAGGGGAATCGGCATCAATATCAAAGAGCTTGAACATCAGCTCGGCATAAAGGTTATTCCCGCGTCCATGAAAACAGGAGAGGGTAAGGATAATCTGCGTCAGGTGCTTGATAATCTAAACGGCCATGAGGTCCTGCAAAGCCGAACCAGGATAGATTATGGCAGGCTTGAGCCCTTTCTTCGTGATATTGAGAACAGGGTAAAAGATATTAAAGAGATTTCAGGCAGGTATTCTCCAAGGTGGCTTGCGGTTAAACTATTTGAAAATGACATGGAGGTTATTTCCATTGCGGGTAAATTTATTCATCAACCGGAAGAATTTTTAGGTTACATAAAAGGGCTCAGGGAAAAGGCATCAGTAGAGAGCGGAGGACCTCCTGAGCATATGATATCATTTCAGAGATACAGGGCCGCTGACACAATCATAAGACTGGTACAGGGATCGAAGCATGGCGTAAAAAAGACGTTATCAGACAGGATAGACAACATTGTTTGCCACCGCTTTCTCGGGCCTGTGATACTCGTAGGGGTAATTTACCTGCTCTATTATCTTTCCATAGTACAGGGTTATAACCTAACCAATTACACCTGGCCTTTTCTGGCAAAATTCAGGAGCCTTACTGAATCCATATTGCCTTCCTCAGGGTTTATTGAGATTCCTCTCATTACCTCCTTTGTGCTATGGTTTGTGGACAGCATAAATGCCCTGCTCAACTATATCCCTATATTTTTTATCCTCTTCGGGCTTATCGCAATACTTGAAGACAGCGGTTATATGCCCAGAATGGCCTTTATTTTTGACAAGCTTTTTCACAGGTACGGGCTGCACGGCCAATCAACGCTGCCAATGGTCTTAGGCGGTATATATGTTGGTGGATGCGCCGTGCCTGCAATCATGTCATGCAGGGGAATTCCAGATGAAAGATCAAGGCTTGCCACTATCCTCATAATACCCATGCTAAACTGCCTTGCAAAAATTCCTCTTTATATCCTTTTGATCAACATCTATTTTGCTGCACACAAGGGGCTGGCAATGTTTTTTATCTCAACCATCAGCCTGCTGATTGTTCTGCCTGTTGCAAGACTGCTTACAGCAACAGTCTTAAGGAAAAAAGAGACAGCTCCCTTTATTATGGAGATGCCGCCATATCATATGCCTACCATAAGGGGAGTGCTGGGGCTGGCTGTGGAAAGGGTGTGGCTCTTTATACGCAAGATAATAACCATTGTTGCTGCAGTGGCGGTGGTGCTCTTTGTTCTGCTCCAGTATCCGGGGCTGGATGATGAAAGAAAAGATGATTATGAAAACCAAAAGAAAGATGCAATCGCCAGGTTTAATAACCAGATAAGCGGAAGCCCTTTTTCTGAAAAACTGGGAGATGAAAATCTTATGTCGCTTGTTATTTTCAGTGAAAATTATAAAAGCGCAAAGATGATGGCAAAGGGTAAAGATGCAAACAGGAAGGCGAATGAAAAGTTTGAAAAAAGAAATCCTGAGTTTTTCAAAATTGTAAGCCCGGATAAAGAAAGTGATGGAGAAAAGGTCAATAAGGCGCTGAAAAATCTCATCAAGACCAGAAAAGGAATTTTAAGAGAGATCAGAAAGGAAAAGATCAATAACAGCTATCTTGGAAGGATCGGAAAGGCAATTGAACCTGTCACATGTTTTGCCGGATTCAACCGGAATGTAAATATTGCCCTATTAAGCTCCTTTGCTGCAAAGGAAAGCAGTGTTGCTACCCTTGGCGCACTGTATGAACAGGAAGAGGAAGGAGAGTCCCTTGAAGAAAGAATGGCAAAAGGTGAAGAGGGTTTTACCTCTCTCCATGCCCTGGCTGTCATGCTTTTTATGGTGCTCTATCCTCCATGCATAGCAACGACAATCATGGTTAAGGTTCAGACAGGTTCAGTCAAGTGGATGCTTTTTTCGCTTGTTTATCCAATGGTGCTTGGTCTGGCCGCTGCAACGCTGGTTTATTCAGGGGGAAGCGCCCTGGGGTTGAACGGGCTTGAAGCCATGTTTGCATTTTACGGCCTGGCGCTTTGCGTTACAATTGTGCTGGGGTTGGTAAATACTAAATCAAAACATATTTAATTAAAAAGGAGAATAAAAAATGAAAAAGTTAATTATGATGATGGCAATGGGGTTTATGATCATGGGTATGTCGGGTGATGTCTTTGCTCACACGCCCATCTGTTTATGCTATGAAAATGATGACGGAACAGTTACCTGTGAGGGGGGCTTTTCAAACGGGGCTTCCGCCGCAGGTGTAAAAATAGTTATAAAGGATGGCAAGGGCAAGGTTCTGATTGAGGGTAAATTGGATGAAGACAGTGAATACACCTTCAAAAAACCCAAAGTGGCATATAAGGTAATGTTTGAGGCCGGCGAAGGGCATTCTATGGAAGTAGACAGCAGTGAGATTGCTGAATAGGTAATTTATATGGATAATATTTTAGTTGGCGCCATAGTTTTTCTTGCTGTTCTGTATCTTTGCAGGCGTATTGCAGGCAGCGCCAAAGGTAAAGGCAGCGGTTGCTGTTGCGGATGTGATGCCTGCGGTAAGAAACCGCCTAATAGCGTATACAGCAAAGAGCTGTAGCGGGAGACTGATTTCACAATTAGGTATATCTTACGGCCTCATTAAGTAAATAATAGGATTGAGGAAGTGAAGGTGTAACTCTATGCATAGTAATGATGCAATGGGTTACACCTTTTTTTTATTTTGAACATATTGTGCAGATTATTATCAAGAAGGAGGAATGTAGTGAAAAAATGTATTGTAATGCCAGGGATCATATTCCTGGTAATGCTGCACGCAATGGCGTTTGCAGGTGAAAAAGAAGAGGCAGGGGAATTATCAGAGATTGAAAAAATGGTAGTTACCACCACCATGACCGAGAAGATCATGAAGGACACCCCGGGTTCTATAGAGGTGATAACCGAAGAGGATATTATTAGTATGAACGCATTGACAGTTGCTGAGGTGCTTGAGGAAGCTGCCGGGTTGTTTCTTACAAATGAAGCTGGGAGACAGGAAAGGCCCAGTATCAGGGGTACTGGAAACAAGCATACTCTTGTCCTCATAGATGGTCGCAGGATTGCATCAGGTTTTAAGGATCTCACAGGTTTGGAACAGATCCCTGTTGATATGGTAAGAAGGATCGAGGTAGTACGCGGGCCTGGTGCCGCCATATACGGAAGCGATGCCATTGGCGGTGTTGTAAATATCATAACTAAAAAGCCTTCTGAAAAGTTGAACATGGGTCTTACCGGACAATACGGTCAAAGCACCTATGCCGGGGCTGAAGAAAAGTCAGGAAGCGCCTATATAGCAAGTTCCGCAGGGCCTCTTGGTTTTCTCCTTGCCGGCAGCTACAGGGATAAAAACGGCTATGACAGGGATGGTGTTACTCCTGATGATGGTGATTCCATAGAACAAAAATCCATTGGTGGACGAATTTCATATAAAATAAAGGATAATCAGGAGATATTGACTGGCCTTGAGATTGTAGAACTAAACACAGTGGGTCTGAGACCGCTCGAAGGACTTGACAGGATAAGGGAGGCTGATAACAGGAGAATTAATTATTTTTTGGAATACAATGTAAAAATGCCGAATATGTCTATGCTTATGCTAAGGGCAAACCGCTCTGAACATAAAACCGAAAATGATTTCACACCTGAGACAGCAATGATTCCCGGCGCAATAGGGGATGAGAACAATTCAGAACGGTTTCTTAATCAGTTTGAAGGCCGGTATACAGCCGCCTTATTAGACAGGCATCTTTTAACCCTTGGTGCGGAATACAGAGAGGAGGTAAGAGAAGACGCATCCGGCATGGACAATGATATCCATAACCTGAGTGTTTATCTTCAGGATGAGTATCAGCTTATGGATAGTCTTTACCTGCTTCTGAGCGCCCGTTGGGATGATCATTCCACCTTCGGGTCCAAATACACACCAAGGGCATCATTGACATACAATATTATTGAAAATCTCAGGGTAAAAACCTCATGGGCGCAGGGATTCAGGTCTCCGGATATCTCCGAATTATATGTGCCCACCTATATGAGAAGGGGGAAAGAGGTTTATGAGCCCAACACAGGTCTTGATCCGGAAAAGTCCGACAGCTATGAAGCAGGGCTTGAGGGTGAGATTGGAAGATTTGATGGGCGTATCATGTGGTTTAAAAACGATATTAAGGACCTTATTGATCCTGTTTTTTACAGGTCAACGGGTTCGGGTAACAGCAGGATCGATTATTACCAGTACCGGAATATCTCAAAGGCTACCATGACAGGTCTGGAGCTTGAGACAGGCTACAGGTTAAGTAATGGTTTAAGGATATCCGGGAATATTGCCTGGCTGGATACTGAGAACAATCTCACAGGGCTGGAACTGGAAGGTCGTCCAGACTACAAGGGTATTGTCAGGATAAGCCATGATCGACTGCCATGGGGTCTTTCCGGAAATATCCGCATAAATTATATTGGTGAAAGATACTATGCTGCAGGCAACGAAGATGATGAAACACTGGTGCATGCATATCTATACAAAGAACTCTATAAAAATATAAGGATATTTGCAGGCGCAGACAACGTGTTTAATACCGGGGACGGGAGTGACATTGAACCTGCCTTTTATTACAGCGGTCTGTCTTTCAGATATTAGAATTATAGAGAAGGATCAAATTATGAATAACAATATACCAAAGTATTTTATTTTGACATCGCTGTTTTTTATGGCGCTGGGCTGTCTTGAAGGGCTGATGTTCCCAACCAAATTCCAGTTCCAGCCATTTTATTCGGCAATCTTTCACCTTCCTGCCGAATATTTAAAACCTTTTTTTGGTTCATTTTTAGTAAAGATCCATACCCATATCAACCTGATCGGATGGGTGGGCTCTGCCCTTATGGGCATTCTGTATTTCATTGCCCCACAGATAAACCCAAAGGGTCATTATAAGCGCATACTGGCATATTTGAATCTTATATCCCATGTGGCGGGTCTTTTGATTTTCACCACAGGGTTTCATGTGATTGGAGTAGTTGGATTAAAGAGCGGAGCGAACTATGGTTCAGAGGCATTCAGGGCTGTGGTCGCTCCATACAAAATGTTAACAATGACAGGCGGAATACTGATTACCATATCAGCAGTTATCTTTGCATATAATATGGTCAGGGTATTGCTTGCCACAAAAAAATAGAGAGGAGAATATTATGAAAATTAACTGCATTAAAAAAATTAATCTTACAGGTAAAATGGCTGTTTTTATTGTCGTGATGAGCCTTTTTTCAGCGTTTCAGGGGATACAAAAGGCCGGGGCTGCGGAGGCCAAGGTCCCGGAAAAGAAACAGGTAATAATGATTGGCGACAGGCTTGTTGATGTTGCCTATAACCTTGGCGTTGTTCCTGCCGCCATGTCCGTGCGGTGTTCCTTGTGGCCCATGTGCGAGAAACTTCAGACATCCATGCAGATGATCGGCTGCCCGAATTGTCTTTTAACGAAAAAGGCCAAGCCTCTGCTCGATTTTTCAGAGAAAAGCGGAATCAGTCAGGTAATCATTGAAAGGAGTGAACCTTTTTGCACCTATATGCCGGGGTTGAAACTGGAAGAGCTTGAAAAGGTTATTAACAACAAAAAGATAGAGATCAGGTATGTCGATTTCACAAAGGGGCTTAAGAGCGCTGTTAAACAGACAGCGGAACTGCTGGGATGTCCTGAAAGGTTTGAAGCGGTGATGACTGCATATGAAGAGAGGTTAATAAAAACCGGAGATATGATAAAGGGCAGGAAATACCCCGAAAAGATAGTCGTAATAAAGGGGACCTATCAGGCTGAAACCGGTAAGAGCTTTTTACAGATAGAGTCCCCCGGGGGTTATATCGACAGGTTTATACTGTCTCAGCTTGGATGCAGAAATGCAGGGGATCAGATGATTCCGGCAAATGCAAAGTCTTCAAAGGGTCATGTTACAATTCGTAAACTTGACAGGCTTGCCGATGCTGCGCCCGACGCCATTATTATCACCGGGGATATCTCATCCGGTCAGAAGGCGCTGGCTGATGCCATCAAAGATAATCCATCTTTAGCCAGCGTCCCTGCGGTTAAAAACATGAAGGTATTTGGTTTACCCGCATATATAGATTCAAGCGTAATGGAATATCCCATGATCTTAAAAAAATGGGCAGATGCACTTGGTGAGTGATTTACCTATCTCCATCCATAAAGATTTTCTTTATGGGTGGAGACTAACCCGATATTAGCACACTGCGTCCGCCTGTTTTTTGGGGATAATTGCACACATTAAACCCCAGTTCCCTTATATCCGATATCATCTCTTCAAAAGATTTTTGTGTCACATGCATTTTCGGCTCAACTATCAGTATCTTTCCACCTTTATTCAACATGGTTTTCAATTCCGCCAGAAGAGCCCGGGGAGAAGGGGTTTCATGAACCATGTAATAGGCAAGTATAAAATCCGCCTTCTGATCAAGCCCTACCCTCTCCTGTTCACATTTAAAGAATTGTATGCGCTCTTCAACATGATGCTTTATTGCCTTTTTCCTTACATGCCCCAGCATCTTTTCCTGAAGATCCACAGCTATTACCCTTCCCTTCGGTCCGACAAGTTTTGCCATATCTATTGTGAAAAAACCCGGACCGCAGCCAAGGTCAATTGCTGTATCTTCTTCGGAGATATAGGGCCGAAGCATTTTTACCGGGTTTTGAAATATCCTGCGTATGGGGTTATCAAGCATAAATGCTATCTGATGCGGGCATATACGTCCCGGTTTGTTTTCTTTAACCACGATATTTTCCATTGTTTCCTCCTCATTTTTGAGCGTATATTAGCTAAACACTAAAGATAAAAAAATTACTTCATTATATTCCGATAAAAGGTCTCCATTTTATCCATTACTTCATTTAAAAATTGCAGTTTATCCTTTGTAATATTACTGAAAAAGGTCTTAAACCCCCCATCCATTGTTTCATGCCAGTCCTTGTGTGCGTAATAGGCAGTTTTTCCCCGGGATGTGAGGGCCACATTAACCCTGGAGAGGTTTGCCGGATCTGTCTCCTTAATTAGAAAACCTTTATTCTCAAGCTTTTTAAGTGTTTGCGACACAGCGCCCTTTGTCACACCGGTTGTCTTGGCAAGGTCTGTAACACTGAGCCTGGCATCATTATCGCCTATCAGCTCTATCATGTGTATCTCACTTGCTGTCATGGGTGAACCTGTCCCGTATTCCCTGGGCGCCTTTTCCAGCTCATTTGCAAGATTAACAATCCTGGCGAGTTTCTCATGCAACATGTGTAGGTTTTCATTTTCCATGAAAGAAAGAGTATACCTACTAAACACTAATGTCAAATAAATTTTAAAAAGCTAATAAAAAATGTTTGACAAAGAAAATAGATATGATATTAGATATATCTAATATTTATTGTTTCATCTAAATAAAGTATTTACACCTTACGGCATATAGCCTTTTTGAAGGCGTGTAAAGAAGTGAAGGCGCAAATGGTAATCGGCTACCAGTTGCGCCTTTTTTTATGGAGGTAATTATGAAAAAGGTTTTGATAATCTTCGGTTCTACAACAGGCAACACCGAATATATGGCGGGTATCATAGGCAAAGGTTTCATAGAGGCAGGGTTTAAAACCGCTTTGATTAATGCGGCGGATTTTGATCCTGGGGAACTTCAGGGTGACCTGAGTGCAATCATCCTGGGCTGCCCAGCTTACGGGCATGACACTGTAGAACTTCAGGATGAGTTTGCGGTGTTTTTTGAAGAGCTGGACAGCATTGACCTGAAAAACAGATCTTTTGCTGTTTTCGCTCCGGGTGACAGCTCATATGAACACTATTGCGGGTCAGTGGATTTGATAGAGGAAAAACTTGAAAGTTTAGGGGCGTTGAGATTATGCGATGGGCTCAGGGTGGATGGCGACCCGCAAAACTGTAAAGGGGAAATCTCTGACTGGGCTGATTCTGTAATTAATGGGATTAACATAAAATAACAAAAGGAGAAAAATCATGAAAAAAATTATTTCATCAGGATTGCTTATAATTAGTGCGACATTTGTATTTATGACTCAGGCATGGGCATGCCATCCCTGGATAAATGTAAATAATTACAAACCGAAATCAAACAATACCATAAGGTTTCATATGGCATATGGCCATAATTTCCCGTTTGGTCACAGTTTTTACGATAATGATAAGGTTGAAAAACTTTTTATGCTTACGCCTGAAGGTAATAATGAAAACCCAAGCCTTCGCCTTCTAGAGAAAGAAAAGTACAGCCAGATTCAGTATGAATCAAAAAACAGTCTCATGGATGGTACATACCTTATTGTAATGGAAAGCAAGGGGAACTTTATTGCAAAAACAGATAAGGGTTACCAGCATAAGCCGAAAAAAGAGTTAAAAGGATTTGATGTTAAGGGAAACGTCAAATTTTCACAGAATTTCTGCAAGGCGATTGTCAATGTTGGCGGAAAAAATTCAGGTGACAGTTATGGCAAGGTACTGGGGCATGGACTTGAAATAGTACCATTGAAAGATCCAGGTCAGTTAAGGACAAATGATATTCTTCCGGTGAGGGTACTGCATAATGGTGAGGGAATTGATGAATCGGTAATGGTGTATGCGACCTATATGGGATTCAGCAATGAAACTGATGTTTTTGCATACACCGCATGGGCATCTTCTTCAAAGGGAGGGGTTGCAGAGATAAGAGTGCTGGAACCAGGGATCTGGATGCTGTTTGTTAACCATAAATTTACCTACCCTGACTCTGAAACGGCAGATGAGTTCAGTTACCAGGCGACATTAACCTTTGAAGTTAAACCTTGAAAGCTATTTGAGAAAAATAAATGTTAAAGGAGATAATCAAATGATAAAAATTTTTTCAAAATTTGTTTTAGTCTTATTCATCATCACCTTTTCCATGGGTCAGATGATCTTTGCTGATAATAATACTGACACCTCTGTCGAAATGGAAAAGACAGTTGTTACTGCTACCAGGTCAGAAACGCCAATATCAGACCTGCCGGTAAGTGTAACAGTGATCACAAGTGATCAAATAGAAGCCATGCCGGTAACAACTGTAGATGATGTGCTCAACAAGGCTGTTGGCGTTCAGATCAGGAGAAACAAGGGACTTGCGAACACGACAAGTCACACAACCATTTACATGAGAGGGACTGGCGATAGTTCAAGAGTGCTGGTGCTTAAGGATGGAGTGCCCCTGAATAGCGCCTATGGCGGAACAGTAAGTACATTTAATACTATTTCTCTTGAAGATATAGATCGGATAGAAATTGTAAGAGGGGCATCCTCTGCCTTATATGGTTCCAGCGCAATGGGCGGTGTTATAAATATCATAACGAAAAAGCCAGAAAAAAAAATAACGGGTAAAGTCAGCATACAAAGCGGTTCACTTGATACCAATATCGGAAATGCATATGTAAGCGGATCAACCGATAAATTTGCTTTCAGGCTCTCAGCCGGGCATAAATCAACTGATGGTTATGTTTATTACGACGCTTCATCATGGAGAGATTATTACTCAAAACCAGAAAATAAACTTACTGACGGATCAGTTGGGTTTGATTTTTGGTTAGGAGAATCAATGCTGCGGCTTGACTATTCGCATCTTATTGAAGAATCTCTTAGCGCCACTTCTACACAGTATGATGGAAAACAGACAAATGACGAATATATGTTAAGCTGGGGTATCCCAATATCCGGGGGAGATTTCAGCATAAAATCATATTACTTTGATACAGAAAGCACATCTGATGCAGATTCATACAATTCTGTAACAGGGAATTTCGACCGCTTTTATTATCTGTCAAGCATACCCAAAGACGAATTCGGCGTTATGCTGCAATACAGCAGGGATATAGGAAGTCATCGACTCTCAATGGGAAGCGATCTTAAATGGGCAAAAGCTATTTCAGAGTATGCGTATGCGGCTGGTGATCGTAACTTCAGGGGTAAACAAGATTTTTACTCTGTATTTTTGAATGATGAAATGAGTTTTATCAAGGATAAACTCATTTTAAACGCTGGCATCAGGTATGATTACTGGAAAAATCATAGCGGAGATTTTTATGATTCAACAACATCAACGATAAGATCAATAGTTTATCCGGATAAGTCAGATAATGCATTTTCACCAAAGGCAGGCGCAGTTTATAAGCTCACCGAAAAGACAAAATTAAGGGCATCATTCGGAACCGGGTTCAAGAGCCCGTCTCTTTATGATCTCTATAAGTCAGGTCCGCACGGAGCAACAAGGTTTGATCTTGCAAACCCGGATCTTGAGGCGGAGAAGATGAAATGGTCATATGACTTGGGCTTTGATACAAAACCCAATAAAGACCTAAACATCAGCATGACCTTTTACAAGAGCATGTTCAAAGATTACCTTGGTGAAAAAACCCTAGCTTCGGATGAGGTTCCTTCATGGTTTTCTCCTGATCCTGGCATGGCAGTAATCCAACCTGTAAACCTGGGAGAGGTAAAGATATATGGGGTTGAAGCAGGTATAGAATATCATTTCAACAGGATGTGGTCGGTCTTTGTAAATCATACATATAATGTTTCAAAAATCACTAAAAACGACGAAGATCCTTCAGTAGAAGGAAACTATCTTTCATATACCCCCCGCCATATGACACGTCTGGGAGTTACCTATGATAATCCCGAACTATTTTCCATTGGTGTGTTTTTAACCAGTGTGGGTGAGCGTTATGGTGACCTTGAAAACACCGATACTACAAAACTGGATGCATACCAGGTGGCAGATGTCAAAATATCCAGGAAGCTATTCTTCGGCGCAGAGATATTCGGAGCAATAAATAATGTGACAGATGAAGATTACAGAGAGTATTACACAACCCTCAATCCCCCCAGAACCTACATGGTGGGCATGAACTACAATTTCTAGGGCGATAAAATGATAACTGATTTCTGGGCAGCAGGTATTTTATTCAGCATTATTGTCTTTGCAGGTAAAGCGGGGCTGGTTGCAGGCTCGGCAAATATGAAAACACGATGGATTATCGGGCTCGCACTGTTATATGGGGTTTTATCCTTATTAATGGGCATTATACTCAAAATACTAAACCCTCTTGACTATTTTGATTTTTTTCAAAAATTTATGTCACAGGGGGTGATAGTCCATTTCCTATTCTCTATAGGTCTTATGGCATGGGGCCTTTATATTATGCAAAGGTCTTTCAGAGATCATGCAAAATCTTATTCAAGGGCAGGATACATCCTTATATTCCCATGCCCGATATGTTTGTCGGCCATGCTGCTCAGTTGTTCAGTATTCTCAGCCTTAACCGGTGTTGACCCGGTTAAGACTGGCGTAATGATGGCTGCTGTTTTTTTTGTCATAATACTGCTTACTGCCATCTCATCGAGGTTTTTTGTTAGACAGCGGAATAAAAGCAAAAATGGAGAACTCCTGCTTGGGTTCATCATGACCATGGCAGGATTGTATTTTATTATATCCATAATTGTAATTCCCGTATACAGCAAGGCAAAGGCCTTGCTTTCGGCAGGGGGCATGATGATGCGCGATGAAGATATTCATCCAGCTAAAATGGCGTTGCTTGCAGCAGTAGTGCTTTTTATTCTTCTACTCGGATTTGTCGTAAATCGACGAAAAAATAACGAAATTAACTAAAGAGGTATAAAAATGAATATTCTGGACCTTATGCAAGGGACTCTTTACCTTATAATGAATGCACTGTTATACCCGGTTATGGCCGTGCTTATTTTTCTTGTCGTATGCACTCTTTTCAGCCTTGGAGGCTTTTTATCAGAATATATGACGAGGAGAAAAAATAAAGATGAAGATGAGTATGCCTGTATTGAATCGATTGCCGAAAAAATAGCAAGCGATACCATATCAGGCTCCATAACCGATGATATAAAAAAATATTCTTTAAAAAACAGACGTATCCAAAAATTTCTAAAAGAGCTGCTTGTACAGGCATCATCAGGGGTAAAGGGGCTTGGAATACGGATTGAAAAGCTTATTACTTCTCATGAAAACACGTCCAGAAAAACCCTGGATAAAACACGGCTTATGATAAGAGTCGGGCCTATGTTAGGGCTCATGGGAACCCTTATACCCATGGGACCAGCCCTGCTTTCATTGTCAAAGGGTGATCTGACACAAATGGCCAATTGCCTAATAATAGCCTTTGGTACAACCGTTGCCGGTCTGGCTGTAAGTGTTATTGCCTATATTATATCCGTAATGAGAGAACGGTGGTACAGAGCGGACGCGGACGATATGGAATATCTTTCAGACCTGATAATGGAAAAATTGGAAGGGATGGGCGATGTTAGTGATAATGATGACAAGAGGGTAATGGTTGTTCCCTTATCAATAGGGCATAAAAAATGAAAGATACCCCCAGAAAAAAGAGAAAGTACCGCAAAATGGAAAGTCATGTTCATGATGACGACCCGATGAGCATAGTGGCAAACCTGTTTGATGTTGCAATGGTATTTGCGGTTGGTCTCATGGTCGCAGTGGTAAGCGCTTATCATTTGCATGAGCTGTTCAGCGCTGATGAATTGACAATGATAAAAAACCCCAATGAGCCCGGAAAAATGGAGATCATCTCCAAAAAGGGCAAAGAGATAAAGGTTCAGAAAATGACAAAAGAGATGGCCCAGGGACAGGGAATGAGGCTGGGCACTGCCTACCGTCTGACAGACGGCAAAGTGGTTTATATCCCGGAAGAGGAGGATCAATAAATGATTCGCAGTCTGATTATTATTTTTTTAGCGGCATGTATATTAACGATTTTTCCTACTGTGGGGAGCTCTGATCAGCCGTACCGGATAACCTTTCTTATAACGGATGGCAACACCAAGATTCTTTCAGAGGGTATCTCCAGGTTTAACATGGCTTTTCCTCAATTAGCCTCAAAACTTAAGATAACTGTCATGATAGAGCAGGACCTCGAAGATGCACCTGTTGCAGATAGATTTGCTGACCAGGATGTTATCTTTTTGAACCACCTGGGCTACAAGGTAATGCTTGATATGGAGAAGGCCCTGAAGGAGGCCAGGCAAAGGGGTGCAAAGGTTATTGGTGTTGGCGGTTATGAGATATTCAAACAAAAAGGATATTTCAATGTAGATGAGGGTGAGTACCCTGAATTGTTTACCTACTGGGACTACAGCGGTGCTGAAAATATCAGGAGGCTGATTGTGTATATCCTGAACCACTTTGGAGGATTTGATGATCTAAAGGTAGAAACTCCCGTTGTACAGCCCATGGACGGTATTTTTCATCCTGACGCACCCGATTCAAAGGTATTTGATTCATTCTCCGCCTATAAAAGCTGGTATGAATCTTCAGGTCATAAAAAAGATGCGCCCTGGGTGGGTGTCACATCCTATAATATATTAAAAACCGGCGATGCGAAAATACCGGAAAGCATGATCAGAGGCCTTGAAAAAAAAGGTTTGAATGTGGTCTGTGCAATTGGATATCCGGCAGATATCCTGATAAAAAAGTACATGCTGGTGGATGGTTTGAATCTGGATTTGATGATTTCATTGATGTTTTCACATCCAAATGAAGAGACGAATGAACTCTTTGCCCGCCTCAATGTGCCTGTAATTAGAGCAATTTCTCTTTACAATGAGATTGAGGAGTGGAAAAAAGATCCCCAAGGTGTTGATGCAGCTCAGCTTGCTTCACAGATATTCCTGCCTGAGATGAGCGGCCTTATTGAGCCTATTGTGGTTGGCGGCAAGCGTATTTATACTGATGAAAAAACCGGGATAAAGGTAACCGAGAGAATACCTGTTGAGGAGAGAATAGAGAAGCTTTCATCAAGGGCTGTATCATGGCTGCGTTTAAAGGGGCTTCCAGTTAATGAAAAAAGGGTCGCTGTACTGTATTATAATCACCATACCGGAAAACAGAATATCGGGGCAAGTTATCTTGACCTGTTTGCAAGCCTCCAGTTACTTTTGGATTCTTTAAAAAAAGCCGGGTATGATCTTGGAGACGATGTGCCTCTGAATAAGGAGATACTCCAGGAAGTGATAATTATGCAGGGCAGGAACATAAGCACAAAGGCCCCTGGCGAGCTTAAAAAGATGCTCGATACCGGAAAAATCGAGCTTCTGCCCATTGAACAATATAAAGAGTGGTACAGCAAACTCCCTGAAGAGTTTAGAAAAGGAGTTGAGGGAAAATGGGGGAATGTAGATAATTCCACACTCATGACATGGGAAGACAAGGAAAAAAATCAAAAATATATTGTAATACCCGGTCTAACATTCGGAAATCTCTTTGTAGGCCCGCAGCCCACAAGAGGCTGGCTTGAGGAGTCAGATCATTTGTATCATGACGTGACACTCCCACCCCATCACCAGTACCTTGCCTTTTACCTGTGGCTAAAACATGGTTTCAAAGTAGATGCGGTTGTACATTTTGGCAAACACGGCACCCTTGAATGGACACCGGGAAAACAGGTTGGGCTCACAGAAAACTGCGCCCCGGATGTGCTTATGCAGGATATCCCGGATATTTATCCATACCTGATCGATGATGTGGGCGAAGGCCTTCAGGCCAAAAGAAGAGGATATGGCGTAATCATTGATCACATGATTCCTGCCATAAAGATATCAGGTCTGTATGAAGAATATGCAAGGTTGAATGAACTGATACCGCTTTATGAACAGGCGAAGGAGCAGACCCCTGCTGTTGCAGAAAAGTATCAGGAAGAGATCCTTACAATGGCTGACGAACTGGGTATAGCAAAGGACATAGGCATTAAGCTGGAAAAAGATAAGTTTGATGCATTGCTTGACAAACTTCATGACTATCTTGCTGAGATAAGGGCTGAAAGTATGCCATACGGGCTTCATGTCCTCGGGCTTTCGCTTGAAGGCGAAAGCCTGGTAAGCATGGTAAACGCCATGCTGGGGGTTGAATCGGATATCCCTTCACTGAAGGAGATAGTCGCAGGGATCATGGATATGGACTGGAAAAAAATGAAGAAGCGTCCCGGAAAATTTATTAAAGAGATGGAAAAGGTTGATACAGTATGTGATGTGCTGCTTACAAAGATAATCCTTGAAAATATCCCGCTTGAAAAGGCCATGAATACAAGCCTTGGAACCATGTATTCTAAGGCCTCCACCGAAAATAAAGGTAACCTTAAGACATTGCTTTCACGCGGAATCGGTTATGCCAAAGACCTTGGTAAATGTGATGAGGAGATAAAAAGCATCCTGAACGGTCTCAACGCAGGATATATTCCTCCGGGACCGGGGAATGATCCCATACGTGATCCAGGGGTGCTTCCAAGCGGAAGGAATTTTTACGGTTTCAATCCTGAGAAAGTCCCCACCAGGGCATCATGGGAGGTCGGTAAAAAACTTGCTGACGATCTGATTCAAGACTACCTGGATAAGAAAGGCCGGTACCCACATAAAACCGCACTGGTTTTATGGGCTACAGAGACCCTGAGACATCACGGGGTTATGGAGTCAAAGGCGCTTTATCTCATGGGGGCAAGACCCATCTGGGATGGTCGGGGGTCAATAAAAGGGGTTGAACTCATACCAGAACAGGAACTTAAACGGCCTCGTATTGATATACTGGTTTCTGCATCCGGCCTGTACAGGGATGTCTTTCCTTTACAGATAGGCCTTATTGATGATGCTGTCCAGCTTGTTATTAACGAAAAGCAGGGTAAATATGATAATTTTGTCCGGCTTCATTCGCTTGAGTCAGAGGAGTTGTTCATCAAAAAAGGTTATTCAAAGGAAGATGCGGAACAGTTATCACGCTTTCGTATATTCGGCTCACCGAATCAGGGGTACGGCACAGGACTGGATCAGGCTATCCCTGCAAGCGGCACCTGGGAAAAGGAGGACAAGCTTGCTGACCTTTATATGAATCGTATGAACTATGCATATGGAAGGAATGCATGGGGCAAAAAGTCTGAGGATGCATTCAGGCAGGCATTAAGCGGAACAGACCTTGTGGTGCACAGCCGTTCCACCAATCTGTTTGGAGTCCTTGATAATGATGATTTTTATCAATACATGGGCGGTCTGGCAATGGCAGTGAGAAATGTCTCAGGCGAAACACCGGAGCTGTATGTCTCCGACGCAAAAAATCCCGCTGATCCCAAGATGGTAAATTTCGCAAAGTTCATGGGTCTTGAGACAAGGGCCCGTTATTTCAACCCCAAGTGGATTACCGGTATGAAAGAAAACGGTTATTCAGGCGCAAGGGAGATGGCAAAGTTTGTGGAACACTTGTGGGGATGGCAGGTTACAACTCCCGATGAGGTTTCAAAGGAGATGTGGGAGCAGGCACAACAGATTTACGTAGAAGATAAATATGGAATGGAGCTTAAGGAGTTTTTTGAAAAGAACAGTCCACACGCCTTTCAGTCTATCACTGCAAGGTTAATGGAGGTGGAAAGAAAGGGATACCAGAAGTTTGAAAAGGAGATGCTGCAAAAGGCTGCTGCCGAGTATATCAAATCGGTTGCAGACAAGGGCATGGCATGCTGTGAACACACCTGCAATAATATAGCACTTAACCAGTTTGCGGCAAATATCATGTCGGTTCCGGGCATGGTCTCTCCATCCGAAATGATTAAATTTCAGCAGCAGGTAAAGCTTACTACTGGCCTGGACATTAAGAATCCTGAGTGGGTAGAAAAGGCAGAGAATGAGATAAAAAATGACGGAATGGCTCCGGGTGAAAAAGCTGATGATCCTGGAAAAAGTAAAACACAGGAGGTAAAGGGTTATGAGATGAAGGAGAAAAAAGAGGAAGAATCAACAGAGATATCCTCATCAGGTGCCTCACTGGCGGCAGTTCTTATTGTCCTGGCCATTGTAGCTATAATAGGACGAGGTATATGGAAAGGTATTAAAAAGGATTAAAATAAATATTAATTAAAGGAGAAAAATCATGAAAAAAATCGAACTGGTAAAAAAGATGGCAAAGGATGCGGAGATCTCTGAGGCGGCTGCAGGCAGGGCGCTTAATTCATTTATCGACGGGGTTATAACAACATTGAAGAAAAAGGACGGCAGTTTAACCCTTGTGGGTTTCGGCACCTTTAAGAAGGTGCACCGCAAGGCAAGAAAAGGGCGCAATCCTCAGACAGGCGAATCTATAAAGATAAAGGGTAAAAACGTGGTGAAATTTTCCGCAGGCAAGATGTTTAAGGATTTTATTGCCTGATGATTAACACATTTTGGTGAATTTAACTAAAGAACTGAACCCGGTCTTTTAAACAATACAGGCAGGGCAGAATTATCCAGGGGGAAATATCATGACAAAGGGGAAACTCTTATTATTAACTATTTTTATATTTTTTATTTCAGCCATTGTCCTCGCTAATGAAGATACTAATGACGAAGATCTATTTTATCTTGAGGAGATAGTGGTAACTGCCACTAAAACAGGGGATAAGATAAAAGACATACCTGCAAGCATAAGCGTAATAGAAGGTTCTGATATTATTGATTCGGGTAACCGCGTGATACAGGATGCACTGCATCTTGTCCCTGGCATATCGGTTAATGATGTGTCAGGTAACGGCA
This sequence comes from Deltaproteobacteria bacterium, assembly GCA_016931115.1. Classification (GTDB taxonomy): domain Bacteria; phylum Desulfobacterota; class DSM-4660; order Desulfatiglandales; family HGW-15; genus JAAZBV01. Next base: position 23,250 of record JAFGFM010000198.1, read on the forward strand.
TACAGACAATGATGACAATGCGGGGCATGCCCAACAGTAATTCACAGTATATTCTCGTATTGGTTGACGGTGTGCCTCAGAACACCCCCACGGATATAGTCAGATGGGGGAATATACCGATGGATAACGTGGAAAGGGTTGAGGTTATAAAAGGTCCGGCGGCCGCATTGTATGGAATGAACGCCATTGGAGGGGTTATCAATATCATAACAAAGAAACCGAATGCGTTAGGCGAAGGGAAAATATCCGCAGGTTTTGGGAGTTACGATGAAAATAAGCAGAAGGTCTCTTTTTCCGGGGTTGCCGCCAAGTTCGGATACTCAATGGGAGGAGCGAGACATCAGTCAGACGGATGGAGAGACGATAACAACAGTTATGAAAAATATAATCTCTATGGAAAGGTAACAAGGGATATCAATTCAAAACACTCTATTTCCCTGAATCTTGCCTTTTCAGAATGGGACAATGATTTTCCTGAAAGCATAAGATACAGCGACTATAACGCAGGAAATTTTGATTCAGGAATATACGGCCATGGAAAGGAAAAAAACACCCAGGCTGATAATGCCCTGATTTATGAATACAGGCTGAATGAACAGCAGAAGATAACTAACAGGCTTTACGGCCAGTGGGTAGATACCAAATGGAAAGATATTGTTGATGTTGTAGATGAGGATGTGGAATCACTTCGGATCGGTAATGAACTTCAGTATGAGACATTGCATGATTTTATTGGGAGAAAAAACAGGATCATAATGGGCTACCAATATGAACATCAGGATGCCGAGGCTGAAAGAAGATTTTCAAGTTATTTTCCTGTTCCTTCAAGGGTGGGGCAAAAATATGTCGCGAATGATTCTGTTAGAAAGGTTAACGGCCTCTATCTTCATGATATGTTTTATATTAATGACAGCCTTATCCTGTCGGCAGGGGCGCGATACGATTATACTGATTTTGAATTTGATAACTACCTTGATCCGGAATTATCAGGCAGCGACAGCATGGATAAAATAAGCCCCAAAATGGGTTTGACCTATAACCTGAATGCGAATTTATCATTGTTTACAAATATCGGCACAGGGTTTAAGACCCCCACCGGCGCTCAGGTTGCCAGATACATAGGACTTGAGCCTGAAAAGAATATCAGTTATGAGACGGGATTAAAGGGGACCATCTCACAGATCCTATACTTTACTGCCAGCGTCTACCGGAATGACCTTAAAGATCAGATCTCATCTGTTGCAGACCCGAGAGAACCATCGGGTTACAGCCTTACAAATGCCGGGAAATCAAAGACCGAGGGATTTGAATTTGAGATAAATTTAATTAATCAGGAAAACTTTCAGGCCTTTGTTTCCTATAATTATAACAGGTCTGAGTTTATAGAGTTTTTCGATCAGGACCTGGAATTGGACTATGCAGGTAATGACTTTGCATGGCAGCCAAGACACAAGATCACAGGAGGAATATCCTACAGGCATCCATCAGGGATTATTGCCTCCTTGACAACAAAATGGATTGACGAGCAATACCTGTCAAACGCTAATGAATATACTCAGGATTCCTATTCCATAACTGACCTGTCAATATCCTATACCAGGAATTCATGGGAGGTCTCAATGGATGTAAGGAATCTTTTTGATAAAAAATATGCAACATACGGAGAGGACTGGGGCTGGGGTGATGTGTTCCTGACTGAGGGCGATCCTATTACCGTTTTTGGCGAATTGACCTATAATTTTTAAGCAACAGGAAAGGTGAAGATGATGATAATGAAGATAAGGTTTATATTTCTAACCATATTGTGTGTGGTTTCATTTTCTATCAATGCATGGGCTCATACATTCTGGATAAACTGTTATGACTCGCAATCACATGAGCCGGGTCATGTCATGGTGTCACTTGGTTATGGCCACAGCGTCCCAATGGATGACCTGCTTGACAGCGACGGCGCTGAAATGAAACTTACATCCTATGAACTGGTTGACCCGGCCATGAAGAAAAGTTCGCTCCCTATGCCTGTTTTTGATGGTAATCAAGGTATGAAGAACGCATCAGGCATTATAGTAAAGAGAGGGGATCTGGGTATTTCAAAGCTCACCTTTTCAGAAGATGCTGAAGAGGGCACCTATCAGATCGGCGCAACCTCTAAACCTGATTATTATACCCTGGTTGTTAATGACAAAGGGAGGCGGAAATGGATATTAAAACCCATGGACGAAATCAAAGATGCAAAGGAGATCATACAGAGCACAAAATACCAGGCCATGGCCAAGGGCTTTTTTACCAAAGGGAAATGGACAGATCCAAAACCCCTTGGGCATGAGCTGGAGATTATTCCCATGACCGATCTGGCATCAGTAAGGGCCGGTGATCTTGTGGAATTTAAGATCCTTCTTATGAATGAGCCCTTTTCATCCACCCCTTCTCAGATCGAACGTATTACCGCCGTTAGCAATACCTTTGGGGGGCCGGATAATTTTTATATTGCCGCTGATATTGCTAGGGGCAAGGCGCGCTTACGTTTTTCTACACCCGGTCAATGGATTGTCAGCGTATATCATGTCAAGGAGGTCAGCAAAGACGAACGGTTAAAAAACCTGGAGAAAAAGTGTATACAGGCGCATTATGTGGCTTCAATAAGCTTTAATGTAAGGCCTTAAAAATTATAGTATCCGGAAAATTATCTTGAAGGTGATCATGAAAAATAGAACTGATAAAAAAGATAGCAAAGGATGCGGAGATCTCTGAAGCGTCGGCTGGCAGGGCGCTAAATTCATTTATCGACGGAGTTATAACAACATTGAAGAAAAAGGATGGAAGCATAACCCTTGTGGGTTTCGGCACCTTTAAGAAGGTGCACCGCAAGGCAAGAAAAGGACGTAATCCTCAGACAGGTGAAATCATTAAGATAAAGGGCAAAAACGTAGTGAGATTTTCGTCCGGTAAAAAGTTAATAGAGTTTATTGCCTGATAGGTCTTGACAATGCAGAAAGAAAAACACTGGTCCCGCTTTGCGAATGATTTTGAAAAACGGGTTATTTACGTGGCCGGAAAACAGAACATACTGGCTATAGAAAAAACATTGGGTGAGCAGCGCCTGAAAGGCAAGGTGCTGGAACTGGGATGCGGCAATGGAACTTATTCCGAAGCACTTGCCAGATATGCGCAGGTTCTTCATATTACTGACCTGTCTCATCAGATGGTAAGTTTTTGTCAAAGCAGGCATAAAAACCTTAAAAATGTAGTGGTGGAAAGGCAGGATTGCTTTAACCTGTCATATGCCGCCGGAAAATTCAATGCAGTGGTAATGGTAAACCTGCTGCACATAATTCCCAATCCTGAAGCAGCGCTTATAGAAGCCCGCAGGGTATTGCAACCGGAGGGTACTATTGTGGTGGTAAGCTTTACCTCAAGCGGTATGAGTTTTTTCAGCAAGCTTGGCATGATGTATCGCTATTTCAGGGCCTATGGCAAACCGCCTGCAGGCAGCAGAGTCCTTGATGTCGATTCTATATCCCAAATGCTTAAATGCACAGGTTTTTCTGTTGTCAGCGCAAATCTTATGGGTACCGGCGCAAAGGCTGTTTTTGCGAGAGCAATTGTATCATGAACAAATCTTTGCGTCTGAACACTATGGAGTATTAATATGAATACATTCGCTAAACTGCAAACATACATGACCGGACGAAAAGCGCTCCTGCCTGGGGCGCTGTTACTGTCCGCCCTGAGCGCTTTGGCGTCAATGAGTCCATACATTCTGATATGGTTTATCATTCGAGAATTTTTAACAGAAGGAGCTGCCGCATCCGGCCTGATTTATACTTACGCTTTATGGGCTGCAGGGTTGGCGGTGGCTGGCATTCTGCTCTATTTTCTGGCCTTGTCGGCATCACATCTTGCCGCGTTCCGGGTCGAATGTAACATGCGCCGCGTTGCCATGAAAAAAATCGTCAATATGCCTCTTGGTTTCTTTGACAACAATACCAGCGGTCGAATTCGCAAAATCATTGACGACAATGCAGGCATTACGCACGGCTTTTTGGCACACCAAATGCCCGACCTTGCAAGCACAATTGTTATGCCCCTCTCCGCTGCTGTGTTGATTTTTGTGTTCGATTGGCGACTTGGGCTGGCTTGCCTTTTTCCCATATTCTTTTCAATAATAATTATGACATCTATGATGGGAAAACGGGGGCGTTATTTCATGCAAAAGTATATGGACTCGCTCGAAGAAATGAATACTGAAGCAGTTGAATATGTGCGCGGCATACCTGTTGTAAAAGTTTTTCAACAAACCGTGCATTCATTCAAAAACTTTTATAACAGCATCATCAAATACAAAGAGATGGTTGGGGTTCATACCAAAATGTGGCAAATACCCATGTCTATTTATACAGTTATTATAAATGGCTTTGCTTTTTTTCTTGTACCTGTTACCATCTTACTCATAGGTAATTCGGGCGATTATGCCACAGTAATCCTCAATATGTTCCTTTACATTCTTATTGTCCCGGTATTTTCGCAAAGTATCATGAGGAGCATGTACTTTAATCAGGCATTCGGACAGGCAAAAGAAGCCATCGACCGCTTGGATAAGCTCACATCTATAGCTCCATTGGCAAAATCGGATAATCCACAGAAGATAATAAATCATGATATCCGATTTATAGAAGTTTCGTTTACATACCCCGGAGCCAATAAAAAGGCGGTTGACACAGTCAGTTTCGATATTCAACCCGGGCAAACAGTGGCGCTTGTGGGTGCATCGGGGGGCGGTAAAACAACTATAGCCCGTCTTGTGCCCCGTTTTTGGGATGTGGACGAAGGAGAAGTTTGTATTGGTGGTATTAACGTAAAAAATATTGCTCATGACGATTTGATGAATCACATTTCATTTGTTTTTCAAAATACCCGACTGTTTAAAACATCCCTTTTAGAAAATATTAAATACGGTAATCACAATGCTTCGCTGGAAGAAGTGAACAGGGCACTTGATTTAGCTCAATGCCGCGAAATTATCGACCGCTTGCCCGATGGCTTAAATACCAAAATTGGGACGGATGGAACGTACCTTTCCGGAGGAGAACAGCAACGAATGGCTTTGGCAAGGGCTTTTTTAAAAAATGCTCCTATTGTGGTGCTTGACGAAGCCACAGCCTTTGCCGACCCCGAAAACGAACATCTCATTCAACAAGCATTGAAAAAACTTACCGAAGGCAAAACAGTGCTCATGATTGCACATCGCCTTACCAGCGTAATGAATGCCGACAATATTCTTATAATTAACGAGGGGAAAATTGCCGAACAAGGCACGCACTACGAATTGGTGGGAAAAAAGAGAATATATACCCGCATGTGGAATGAATATCAAAAGTCCGTAAAATGGACAATTGGAAAGGAGGCTCGCCATGCTTAATACGATACAAAACAAACTTGCTCTTTCAAAAAAGGGAGCAAAAGTTTTTATAAAAGGGACATTATGCACCACCTTGCTGGATATAGCATTGATGTTACCTGCCTTGTTTGTTTTTCTTTTTTTAGAGGAGTATTTAACCAAAGTATTGAACCCATCAGCAACTATTAAACATGGTTATGGGTATTATGTAATTCTCGGGCTTGCTTTTATGGCAGTTATTTTTATTATAGCGATGATACAATACAAAAGTACATATACCACCATTTACGAAGAAAGCGCCAACCGGCGCATCTCTTTGGCTGAAAAATTAAGAAAGTTACCACTGGCGTTTTTTGGTAAAAAAAATCTTTCAGACCTTACTGCGACCATTATGGAAGACAATGTCGCTTTGGAACATACTTTTTCGCATGCCGTGCCACAATTGTTTGCCTCAATAATCAGTATCGTCCTTATAGCCGTCGGATTGTTTTTCTATAACTGGCAACTTGCCCTGTCTTTGTTTTGGGTAGTGCCGTTGGCTGCTGCAATATTGCTTATTGCCAAAAGGAAAATTGAAAAGGAAAACAAAATCGGATACAAATATAAACGCGATGTAAGCGAAGCCATTCAGGAAGGGTTGGATACTGTACAGGAAATAAAATCATATAATCAGGAAGAAACTTATCTGAAAGATTTAGATACAACAATTGATGTGTATGAAAAATGGTTAATTAAAGGGGAGCTGCTTATAGGTGTGTTTGTTAACGCATCATCTGCTCTCTTAAAACTTGGTTTGGCTTCTGTAGTAATTGTTGGAGCAAATATGGTTGCTACAGGGGCAACGAGCTTATACGTGTATTTTATTTTTCTAATGATTTCTGCCAGTATTTATAATCCTATCAACGAAGTGTTTGCTAATCTTGCAGCCTTGCTTTATCTCAATGTTCGCATCAATCGCATGAACGACATGCAGGCCATGCCCATCCAGCAGGGAGGGAACCATTTCACACCGGATCATTACGACATCGAGTTCAGAAATGTTGATTTTTCATACGAAGACAACAACCAGGTCCTGAAAAATGTTACCTTCACTGCCAAACAGGGCGAGATTACCGCACTGGTCGGCCCTTCGGGTGGCGGCAAAAGCACATCGGCCAGGCTGGCAGCCCGCTTCTGGGATATCGATAACGGTCAAATTACGCTGGGCGGCCGGGACATTGGCGAAATTGATCCCGAAACATTATTAATGCATTATTCGGTGGTCTTTCAGGATGTGGTGCTGTTCAATGCGTCTGTTATGGAAAATATTCGTTTGGGCAAACGTGACGCTTCCGATGAAGATGTGCTGCAGATGGCCAAACTGGCGCAATGCGACGAATTTGTCCGCAAAATGGCCGACGGCTATAATACCATCATCGGTGAAAACGGAAATACCCTTTCCGGAGGTGAACGCCAGCGTATTTCCATCGCCCGCGCCTTACTGAAAGATGCGCCCATCGTTCTGCTGGACGAAGCCACTGCTTCGCTGGATGTGGAGAATGAAACCAAAATTCAGGCCGGTATTTCAGAGTTGGTGAAGGATAAAACCGTGCTGATTATTGCCCACCGCATGCGCACCGTGGCTAATGCGGATAAGATTGTGGTATTGGAAAACGGTCATGTAGCGGAGACCGGTTCGCCCGAAGCCTTAAAAAAACAAAAAGGAATTTTCTCGAAAATGGTCGAACTGCAAATGCAGCCTGATCTTATGTGAAAACAGGGGGGTAGTTAATAAATTGCCAGTATATCACGTATGGGAAACAGCTTTTGTATAAGGAATATTTATGAAAAATATAAAGATTAAATCGTCACTTAAAAATGTGCCTCAGACAATGTTAATACCGCTGAGGGCAAGATATCTTGAAACAAAAAAGCCGGACGGCATTATCTATGATCCGAAATCAGTAGAGATGCTTGACCGTATTGAATGCGACTTCTCAGGTAAAAAAGAGGTCTCCCGCGGAACACAGACAGGCGTTTCCATACGCACGGAAATACTGGATGAGCTTACAGTGAATTTCATTTCAAAGCATGATGACGCGGTTGTGATTAATCTGGGTTGCGGACTGGATACCCGTTTTCACAGGCTGGACAACGGGACTGTAACATGGTTTGACCTTGATGTGGCCGAGGCAATTGATCTCAGGAGTAACTTCTTTAGCGAGACAGAGAGATTCAGGTTTATACCTAGTTCGGTCCTGGAATTTTCATGGATTGACATGATCCCAAAGGATCATCCCGTCCTTTTTATCGCCGAGGGGCTGTTGATGTATTTCACCGAATCAGAGGTGAAATCCATTTTAAAAACTATCAAGGTTAATTTTCCTTATGCTGAGATGATCCTGGAGGCAATGTCGCCTTTCATAGCAAAAAGAACAAACAGGCACCCTGATATGAAAGGCTATAACGCACAATTTAAATGGGGAATAAAAACAGGAAAAGAGATAGATGCCTGGAATGCAGGCGCAACCTTTATCACCGAATACTACTATTTTGACAGGCACAAAGATAAACAACCTGCTGTTTTAAGGTTTCTGGCACTGTTTCCCGGATTCAGAAAAATGATGAAGATAATTCATCTGCGATTTTGATGTAATAACCTGTTGTGAGCCGGAGGGATGCTCAGAGTTGAGCATTCCTTTCCAGATAGAAGTTACTATATAAGCTAAAACAGCGTTCACATCAATTCCGGTATTCATCCATCACCAATTATTTAAATAAAAAATAGTTTGCACAGAATCATGTGCAGCACTGCACACAAACGTGTGCGGGGCCTCTAATCTCGCTGATGCCAGATTCTCAAAACGCCTTAGATTACCCGATCTTAATTATTTAACTTCTCACTATAATTGTTTAAAAAACAGGAGGTTGACGTAACAATGTCTGGTTCTGTTTTATCCTATGGTTATTCAATCCGGTTATGGCATAAATATTGTAAAAGGTAGAAATTCATATAGGCCAACCTCTTAAAAACCGTAGAGGAAAAAACCATGGAATTGATTGATATTAAAAAGATTGATACATCCCCTTTTCAACACAGAAAACATATGAGCCCTGATAAGCTCAGGGAGCTTGCTGAAAGCATCATGCGTGAGGGGCTTATTGAGCCTGTAGTGTTAAGGCGTTGTAACGGGCGTTTTCAGCTTATATGCGGTGAAAGAAGATTAAGGGCCGTCAGGGAGTATACTGATATCAAATCCATACTCTCAAGGGTTATTAAGGCAAACGACCTTGAGGCAAGGCGCATGTGTGCTGCGGAAAACCTCCAGCGTGAAAATTTATCAGTAATAGAAACAATAGAGACCATTGTTGATCTGGTTGATTCCGGGCTTTGCGGTGATGAACTTTATGACAATATGGGTGCATCCGCGATATTGCGTGTAAAAAATCTTCTTTCCAAACTGGATTCTATCAGGAGCAGCATGGAAAGAGGCTCAAAGTTATCTGACGCAAACATGCTGTTCCATAAATTTATGGAACAGGTGGAAAATATCTTTAATAATTTGCCTAAACCATTGAAATGGCGGTCATTTTATGAAAATGATCTGTCTGTTTTACTGGACACATCAGAGGATGTGCTGGTTACTGCAATAGATCACAATCTGAACAGGTCGCAGGTAAAGGCCCTTGAAGGGCTTAAACGCGCATCCTTTGATGAATTTAAAAGGGTTACTGGAAAAGGGCAGGGTAGTTCTGCCTCTGTAGGCGAATTAAGCGCCAATGAAATAAAAGGTATTACTGAGAAGGCAATCAAAAGGATGCGGCTTGCGCCGCCCAGTGAAATGGCCTCTGCTGTTTTATCAAAGGATATAGCCTGCCTTAAGATGGGCATGCTTGGTATCCCTGTTGAAAGGATTGCATCCCTGCTCGATTTGAATCGTAAAACAGTAATGAATCATATTCAAAAAGGTGAGATAGC
>JAFGFM010000199.1 GCA_016931115.1 Deltaproteobacteria bacterium
AAAAAACTTGAAGGTATGGAATTGCGAACACGGGTTTTTCCGGATGAAACCCATTTAACTGTTGGACCTATGATTTATGTTCATGGGATTAAAAGCATTTACAAAAAACCTGATGTCAGCTTTCTAGTAAAATATCAGGAGAAAAAATAAGGAGGAGTCAGTAAACAGGAAATAGGAAAGAGAAAAGAGAAAAGAGAAATACTGAGAAATCGACGCAGAGCGTCCAGGGGATGCATTCCCACGCGGAGCGTAGGAACGAGGAAAATCGACGCAGAGCGTCAAAGGGTTATGTTCCCACGCGGACCATGGGGAACGAGAAAAAGTTCTTCATGAAACCGGTGGGTTGCTCTTGACATTGGGCAATTTTCAATGCCCTTGACTCACAGGTTCAGTCTTTGTTTCTGCTGTCTCTTCTACCTCAGGTTTTGTTTTGTTTTCAATTCCTGTCATATCAGTTTCAGATTCCTGAATATTTTCAGTCTTTTTAAACTGACCTTTATTTGACGCTGCAATATTTTTGGAATCTTTTACAAGTAATTCTACAGATGCTTCAACAACTGGATTTGCGAAAATATAACGAACCCACCCATCTTCTGTGATAATATTGTTTTTTATGTCAAAGTTGGAAGAATCTGCATATTTTCCCTTAAGTATTATTTCTACACGATAAGGCATTGTACCTCCCGATACATAAGATACTATCTCTTTATCCGATATCTGAAGGTTAGCAACTTTTGGAGCGTCTGCATCTAATACCGCTGATCCAAAATAAAAGCCTACAATTGTTCCAAGTACTCCCATCAAACCGGTGAAGATTTCGCGAGCCCTTCGAAATTTTGTATCATCCGATTGCCCCTGAAAGGCCTGATATACCATTATGAAAGCAAGCGCTATAGTAGAAATACAGATAATGAAAGTAATCACACCTCTGGCAAAACCAGGCTCACTCAGTTTATTAATCAGGGGTGAGCGGGCAAGAAAAATCAATATTGCCCCAATAATGAAGACCATTAACAGAAGAAGCAGGTTGTTGGGTACATCTACTTTTACTGTGTTCTTATCTTTCGATTTTTCAATATTATTTTCTTCAGACATATCAAACCCTCCTTAATAATTAGTTCAAATATTCTTTAGAAAACATATGGGTTCCCCCGAAGTATAATAAAAAACCGGGACCTGACCTTGAAATTGGACATTTCCCAAATCTACACGGGGCTGACAAGCAATTATAAATCAAAACCAACTGGATTACCGTCTTCACGAGAATGACGACAAAAATACAATATGAGATTTTTTTGATAATGCGCCTTGGTGCTTTAAGAATGTGAAATATTTTATTCGAAAAAATATGTTTATTTATAAAACATATTTTAGAATATTACAATGTTAAAAATTCAATATCAAAAATACAGGGTTCTGGGGGTCGACGAGCGGAAATAGAAAAGAGAAGAGAGGGACAGGAAACCTCCTTTAATCAGTAAAGGGTATTCAATCCAACATTGACTTTCAACGCTTTACTCCATATGCTTCAACCCTTATTTTGAAACGCGGAGATTAAAAAGTGCTGAATAAAATTACCCTGATCAAACTACTAATAATAATGTCTCTTATCTTGTCAGCAGTTAATTGCAGTGCACAGGAACAGGCCGAAAATAAAGATTCTATTTACTCAAACATATTAAAGGAACAGAGAGATATAAGGGTTAAACTTCCTGATGAATACAGGCCTGATTCAAATGATAAATATGAGGTTATATATATAACAGACGGCGAATGGAATATGGGTCTGTTTTCATATATCTACAATTTCCTGAAGGGAGAGAACTTTGTACCGCCTGTAATCATGGTCGGAGTGGAAAATACATATAAAAATAATGTAAATATGAGGGACAGGGATTTTCTACCTGGACAAACCGCTGGCAGCACGCAGGCAGGCGAGGCAGACAGGTTTATTGGATTTTTAAAAAATGAGCTGATCCCCTATATTAACAGCAAATATCCTTCAAATGGTGTAAACAGTTTATACGGCCATTCGCTTGGAGGGTTGTTTGCCATGTATGTGCTCCTTAAAAACCCTGAATTATTTAACACATATTATTGTGCTGACCCCGACTTTGCATGGAAGGACAACTTTATTCAGAGGCTTGCTATCAATAGATTTAAAAACACCCCTGAACTGGATAAAACATTATGGATTGCTGCAAACGAGTCAAACCTGATAAGTTCAGGCATCAGCGCAATGGATTCAATATTAAAAGAAAAGGCCCCGAAAAGACTTTACTGGAAAACTATTTCTTATGAGTATGAGACCCACAGATCAGTAAGGCTCAAGTGTATTTATGATGGTTTAAAATTTGCCTATGAAGGAATCAATGTAGAAAAACTAGAATACCACCCTATGAACGGAATCCTGCTCAAGGATAAACCGGTTCAGGTACTGCTCCACTCCTGCCCCAACTTGTATTACACCCTTGACGGGACTGAACCGCTGGCGACCTCTAACAGGGCAGTTGAGGAGCTTTATATTTCAGGGCCAGCAGTACTGAAATTGAAATATATCAGCCCTAAAAAGAAGATTGATGTAAATTCAAAAGGTGCCTTTGAGATCGGTGAGATGTTTGCTGCTGTTTCAAAACCAGATAACATTGAAAATGGTGGCCTGAATTACAAATACTATGAAGGTAAATGGGAGAGGCTTCCGGATTTTAATATGGTAAAGCCGGTTAATACAGGCATTCTTGACTCTGTTTTTAATGTAGAGAGTATACGTAAAGGTAACAATTTCGCCTGCCTTTTGACCGGTTACCTTAAGATTGAAAAAGAAGGGTATTATATTTTCGGAATGGATTCCACTGACGGGTCAAGGCTCTTCATCAATAACAGGTTACTCATTGATCACGATGGACTTCACCTGAGAGGAAGGTTAGAGACATTTGTTGTTCCCCTTCAAAAGGGATTCCACCCATTTTGTATTGAATATTTCAGGCAGGATGGAGAAGCCAGCCTGGGCCTTATTTACAGGGGCCCTGATATGTCAGAGGCCGAGCCTGTCCCGACTGACCTGTTTTATTATGAAAAGTAAAAATTAAAGAAGGGGTCTAGGAAAGGTTAAATGTAATATCCAAAATTCAAGATTCAATACTTAATGCGTGGTATTGGGTTATCAAACCTACATTTTTTACAGCTTTATTCTCATACATCGAATATCTGTTGAGCGCAGGATGATTGGGTACTGCTTAAGAGCCCGATGGAGATAAAGAGGTCGGAAGACAGAGGTCGGTAGGCGGAAGTCAGAAGTCAGGAGACAAAAAATAGAAAAGAGAAAAGAGGAAATAGAAATACTGGAAAATCGACGCAGAGCGTCCAGGGGCTGCGTTCCCACGCGGAGCGTAGGGACGAGGAAAATCGACGCAGAGCGTCCAGGGGATGAATTCCCACGGAGACCGTGTGAACGAGTAGAAAAATATTAAAACGCTTTTCTCCGTGCTCTCTGTGTCCTCCGTGGTAAAAATAGATATTTTTGTTACATGCAAATGTATTTTGATCGATCAGAGCTTGAACATATTTCCATCCCTGTTTTCATCACCCTTTCTTACATAATAGCAGCCATTACCCCCTGAATAGTGGAGTATGGCAGGGAAAGAACGTTTTGCATTGGACCTGCAGACAGAGGGACGTAATAGTGTTGAAGACGGTTAGAAAATTATTTCACATTCTATTGAATATTTTATCAATCTGCCGATCTATTGCCTCATCAAGTTTTTGAGTCTGAATGGGCTTTGAAACATAATCATCCATCCCTTCCTTTAAACATTTTTCCCGGTCACCTTCCATCGTATGCGCTGTCATAGCAATAATATACACACGATTATTATGCTGCCTGTTTGAAATCTTTATGTCTCTGGTTGAACATTTTCCTGTATTTTCCATTTCCCGGATTGCTTTTGTGGCTTCAAAACCATTCATTTCAGGCATCTGAACATCCATTAAAATAATGTCATATGGCTCATTTTTAAAAGCTGCAAGTGCCTCTTTTCCATTGTTTGCAATTTTTGCGTTATAACCCAATTTTTTCAATTTAAGCATAGCCACTTTTTGGTTCACGACATTGTCCTCAGCAAGTAAAATCTTAATATTTTGCTTCCTGTTTTCATGAATAGTGTGTCGCGTAACAAAATTGGTCATATTGCTGATGGGTTTATCTTCCGTATCATTAATGGTTTTCATCAAACAATCAAATAATTCAGACTGCTGAATAGGTTTTGTCAGATAAGCGGAAAAGCCTATATCCTTAAGACGATCAACATCACCAGATTGACCTGAAGAGGCTAACATAATGAGTGATGTATTATGTGATAGTGGATCTTCTTTAATTCTTTTTCCTATTGTCTCACCATCCATACCGATCATATGCATCTGAAGTATAGCGATACAAAAGGGATCATTATCCTCTATTGATTTTTTTATTTTTATTAATGATTGCTCCCCATCAGAAGCTTCCTCAAATCGGCAACCCCATAATGCAAGGCTTTCTATTATTGTTCGCCTGTTTATAGGATTATCATCCACTACAAGAATGTGTTGACCTTGTATGCTCTTGTAACCATCTGTATTGATATCAACATCCAATTGTTGTTTCTCAAAAACCGCAGTAAAAGAAAATTTTGATCCTTTTCCAAATTCACTTTCCACATGGACATTACCCCCCATCATTTCCACTAGCTGTTTGGAAATAACAAGTCCGAGCCCTGTCCCACCATACTTACGGGTAAAAGTGGAATCAATCTGCGAAAAAGGTTTAAAAAGTTTATCAATGCGGTCGCTTTCAATACCAATACCTGAATCCAATACACTAAAACTAATGGTAGCATTGGTTTCGGTTTCTTCTTTTAGTACAATATCAATATTTACAGATCCTTCCTGAGTAAATTTAACAGCATTTCCGACCAGATTTATAATTATCTGCCTCAGTCTGCCTGGGTCTCCTTTCAACATTGAAGGCACGTCATCATGAATTGCGTATGATAGTTTGAGTCCCTTTTTCTTTGCGATTAATGAAAGTGTGTTATAGATGTCCTTTATTGTTGATCTGAGATCAAAGCGGATAATGTCAAGATTAAATTTCCCTGCCTCTATCTTGGAAAAATCAAGAATATCATTGAGTATAGTAAGCAATCCATTTGCGCTTCCATTGACAGTTTCAACACAATCCCTTTGTTCAGGATTAAGGTCAGTACAGAGCAGATGTTCTGAAATACCGATAACCCCATTCATAGGAGTACGAATCTCATGACTCATATTGGCCAAAAACTGACTCTTAGCTCTGTTTGCTTTTTCAGCAGTTTCTTTTGCCTTAGCCAGTTCTTTTTCAGTTCTTTTCCTTTCCTCAATTTCCCTGAGTGCCTTGGTCCGGAGTTCATTAATCTGATGTAATTGTTGAACGGGATTGGTCATATCTTCTATAGATATCAGTAATAATTTATCTCTTTTATCCTGTAACTTAATTAAAGAGACGGTTGTCTGTTGGATTCGCATACTCCCATCAGGAAGAAAAGCAGTAATAAAATGTGGATGAAGCTGAGGTGAAAAAATTGCAGGTGGGCCTTCATTAAGAACCATATCAAGTCGTCTCAAGTAACGTTCTTCTTTAAGATGGGGGAATCGGTTTAATATGTTATCCCCTTCAATAGCCTCTTTCGCTATTCCAGTCCAATCAATTAGAATCTGATTCCAGAATTCTACTATATAGTTTTTATCAACTACACAAAGGCCAAAGGGAATTTTATCAAGAAGGTTTAATTCAAAAGTATAATTTTCAAACTGCATTAGAATCCCTGGCAAAAATAGCGTTCGCAATCATCGAGGTAAGGTTTTCAAGACTTTTGATTTCGAAAAGGACAACAATAAATCCACTGATTTCTAAAGCTTTAATAAAAAAATTAGCTTCGGCAAATACAATTAGACCTGAATGATTATTAAGAATATTATGCGATACTAATTCTGTTATTGTACTAATGTCACGATATTCAGGAAGGGAAAAGTCCAGACTACACTTAAGGATATTACTGATAGAACCAAGTATCCCATTAATTACGATATTTCCAATCTCCATTAAGGTCCCACTTCGAACAGAATCCAGACTTTGTGAAGTAACCGTATCACCGGTAAGGGCTGAAACAAGTTGAACGGCGCTCTCCGGGGGAAAAATCAGGGCAGCTGATCCGGAAAATGCACCTTTAAAGAATTGCAGAACTGATGAAACACGATCATGCCCAAGTTTATTTGCTATTTTATGAAGGTCATCGAGAGGAAATAAATCGACTTTCGGAACCTTGAGCACCACATGAGACCCTATGATATCACTAAGTGACCCTGCAGCTTTTCCAACACCTATATTAATAATCTCAGTTAATGCATCCAAGTCTTCTGAGGATAATCTTTGCATATGGATATTCCTTATTCATTAGTCAATGATTCAATCAACTTAATAAGTTGTGTATAATCTGGCGGTTTATTAATAATGGCAAAGGCTCCTAAATCCATAACTCGCTTTTTTGTTGTTTCTTGTATATCGGCAGTCATAACGATTACGGGAATGTGAATATTTCTATTACTTAATTCTTCCAGAAAAATATATCCATCCATTTCAGGCATTAGAAGGTCGGAGATTATCAAGTCAGGTTTTTGTGCTTCGAGCACATTAAGTCCTGAAATGCCGTTTTCTGCTTCCACTATCTTATAACCCTTACTTGCTAAATATTCAGAAACATTTTTTCGAGTGAAACGAGAATCATCAATTAATAAAACCTTTGGCATATAAATCCTCCTGATTTTGGGTCTAAAAGTAAAAGATAAATAGAATATCGTCAATAATTGAATAAATATAAAAATAAATCAAGTATATCATACAATTAATTGGGCATTTACTAAGATATTTAACTACTTTAAGTTAATTTAACAATATTAAAAAATAGGGGATAATACTTCAAGATATCAATCTGGCCTACCCATCTTCATATATTCCTTCCTTTTCCCTTTACTTACCGGCGCTAACCTTCTGCATTATAAAAATAATTATTATAACCAATAACGCCATAATGGCATTTGTGGTACAAATTGCATTAACGCTCCAGTTTCCTGTGAGCATAAGACCCCCTGCAACAGGTGCAATCAGGGAGCCGGCCCTGCCTATCCCGGTTGCCCAGCCTAAGCCCGTGCCTCTGATATCAGCAGGATATGAAGTGGCTGCAAGTCCCATCAGGCCCGAGTTGCTTCCGATTACAAAAAAACCCATAATGGCTGATACAACAGCAACCACAATAAATGTGCTTGAGGCAAAATAGCCAAAGATTAAAACACTGGCAAAGGCAAGAAAAAAACTGAGTTTCAATATCCTGAAGGAGCTGTACTTATCCATTAAAATACCTACTAACACTGTAGACACCACAGCGCCCATGTTGACGCATGCAAAGGCGAGGCTGAATTCCTGGGGTGAAGCCCCGCTTTGTTTCAGCAATGTGGGAGTCCATGAAAGGATCAGCCATTGCAGATAGTAACTCAGGATAAAGGCAATCCATAATAATACTGTACCTGATGTTCGCCCTTCATTAAAAAGGTGTTTTAACGGTACGCCAGGAAGCCTCTTTTCGGATGAAATAAATTCAATGTCCTTTTTTGATGCATAGGATGGCCTAATTTTAAAGACTATTTTACGCATACGCTCTTTATCCTTATCACTTCCTCTTTTGATAAGGAACTCCAGTGGTTCAGGAAGGGAGATCGCTGCGATGATTCCGATTACACATGCTATAATTCCGCCCACCAGAAACAGGGATTGCCAGCCGTATTTAGGGAGAAGGAAAGAGGAAAAAAGACCGGCACATGTAGCACCAACCGCGACACCTGCATACATCGTGGTAGCAAGCGTAGCACGTTTATGACTTGGCGCATACTCTGATCCAAAGGCAAGTGCATTTGGAACTGCTCCACCCAGTCCGAGTCCTGCAATAAAGCGGAATATTATCAGTTGCTCCACTGACTGGATAAACGAAATAGCCAGGGTAAAAATACCGAATGTGAAGGCAGAGACAAGCAGCATATGTTTGCGCCCAAAACGATCCGCCAGCATACCCAGAACCAGGGCACCGATGAGTGCTCCGATATTACCTATGCTCATTGCCACACCAAGGGTAGCAGATGTTGTATTTAGAAATTCAGCTATTTTAGGCGCTGCCACTCCAACGAGTGACAGATCAAAGCCATCAAAAAAGGCGAGTAAAAAGCACAGTGTGCATATCCAAACCTGGTATAAGGTAAATCTCCCTGAATCAAGGATTTCTTTTACACTCACTGAATTGTTGGGCATTTTAAATTTCCTTTAATATAGTATTAGGCAAATTAATTCAATTAATGTATATAGCTATACAAAAGCCTAAATGGAGTCAATATTTAATTTCTATGGTATGAAAATGAAGTTGCCATTTTAATAAACTATGAAGGAGAAAGATCATGAAACAATATTCTATTATTATTGTGTTTCTGGTAATTTTTTGGTGTGCAGTATCTCCTGCGCAGACAAAACAGACATCTATTGCAGATGACTGGAAACCATCCACCTTTAATCAGCCCGGTCAGGAGTATCCGCAGGTAAACTCACAGGGCTATGCAAGATTTCGAATCATTGCACCCGAGGCCAAAAGTGTAAGTGTGAGTCTTGGCCTTGGAGCACGAGGTGGCACTACACTTACCAAGGCCGCAGACGGGGTATGGGTGGGAACAACTGAAGGGCCGCTGGATGAAGGGTTCCATTATTATCGTCTCACCGTGGATGGTGGGACATTTAATGACCCGGGCACACTTAACTTTTACGGTTCTACAAGGTGGGAAAGCGGTATTGAGATCCCTGCCCATGACAGAGACTTTTACGCCCTTAAAGATGTTCCTCATGGCAATGTGCAGCAGATATTATTTCCTTCCAAAAGCACCAATACCTCACGCCGCGCCTTTGTATATACTCCGCCCGGATACGAGAAGGATTTAAACAGGCGTTACCCTGTGCTCTATCTGCAGCATGGCTGGGGCGAGGATGAAACTGCATGGAGCGTTCAGGGTCACGCAAACCTTATCATGGATAACCTGATTGCAGAGAATAAAATCAAACCCTTTCTGATAGTGATGACCTATGGCATGACAAATGATGTGAAGATAGGCGGCCTTGGAGGTTTCAAGATTGAACCATTTCAGACAGTCCTAGTAGACGAGCTTATTCCATATGTAGATGCCCATTTCCGCACCCTTTCCGATCAACCCCATCGCGCCATGGCCGGCCTGTCCATGGGCGGGATAGAGACCAGGCAGATTACACTTTCCAACCTGGACAAGTTTTCCCATATCGGCCTTTTAAGCGGTGGCAGTATTTCTATGGATGATGTCAAAAACACACCCGGTTTTAAGGATAAGGTAAGGCTGGTTTTTGTAAGTTATGGCAGCCGGGAACTTGGCAATAACAGTTTTGGGGGCCGCAATCCATTTGGCGGTGACCCGAAGGAAAATGATGAAGCGTTGAAAAAGGCAGGTATAAACAGTGTATTCTATGTTTCACAGAATACAGCCCATGAATTTTTATCATGGAGGCGCAGCCTTAAGGAGATGGCTCCTCTGTTGTTCAAAGAGTAAATATGACACTCTTGTAATGGTGTTTTTATTAGTGATCAGTTAATGTTGTTTCCAGCCTCGCTTATAAAAGGAGAAGAGAGAGTGAAATCCGCTGATGAGATGGAAAAATACCATGAAGAAAATCTGCGCTTAAAAGGGCAGATTGAGGCGCAGACCGGAAAAACAGTGGAGCAGCTCTACGCTGAAAGGTCAAAAAGGGTCAGGGATGTAATAGAGTTGAGAGTGCCGGACAGGGTGCCGTTTTTAGCTCTCATTGATGCCCAGCATCATTATGGATTACCGAATTCCGCCTCCTATTACGATCCTCTCTTCCTTAAGAGAACCATGAGAAAAGTGACCATGGACCTTGAACCGGATGTGAGCGAGGCGGGTTTTCCCACATGTGGCGCTGCCATGACCATGCTGGATGTAAAAAACTGTGTATGGCCGGGCGGGCCTGTGCCGGATAGTTATGAATACCAGTTCATCGAAGGGGAATACATGAAGGCTGATGAGTATGACATGTTCCTGAATGATCCTTCAGGTTTCATGATCAGATGCTATCTTCCCCGTGTGTACGGGGCTTTGATGCCTCTTGCAAAACTGCCTCCTCTTGATAATCTGTTAATGGGGTTCGAGGCTCTGACCCCGTTATTTGCCAGCCCTGAATTTTTAGAGATGGCCAGACGTCTGGCCGATGCAGGAAAAAAGGTGCAGGAATTTTATCAAATCGTTGGTGATGCCCAGGGAGAATTTGCCCAGCTCGGGTTTCCTCCCTTTGCAAGCTTTGCTCCCGGAGGTGTGGGAGGCGCGCCTTTTGATACCATTACAAGTTTTTTAAGGGGTATGAAGGGTTCCATGCTGGATATGTACCGCCAGCCTGACAGGCTGATCAGGGCATGTGAAGTGATTATTGAAAGACGTATTGCAAAATCAATCCCAGCTGATACTACCCATCGTGATTACCCTCATAAGATCGCCATGCCTCTCTGGAGGGGAGACCCCAATTTCATGTCCGATGCGCAGTTCAAAAGGTTTTACTGGCCTGGATTGAAAAAATCTTTGCAAACCCATGTGGAACTGGGCTATGTGCCGGTGCCCTTCTTTGAATCGAAGTTTGGCAAAAGGCTTGAATGCATGCTGGAACTGCCAAAGGGAAAGATACTGGCCTCGGTAGACGCTGAAGACATTGTAGTGGCAAAGGAGATACTCGGCGGCCATACAAGCCTCCTGGTGCGTTGTCCTAATTCCGCAAGGGTGTGGTCTATAAATAAACTGGAATCATTTTTAAAGGATGCTATTGATAAAAGCGGTAAGGGTGGCGGCCTGATGCTAGCCGTCCTTATCCCGAATAATGCGAAGCTTGAAGATATACAGACCATGATGAAATCGGTTAAGGAGTATGGCAGATACTGATTCTACCTTGCCTGCATTCAAAATGGCTGACCCCTCTCCTCTAGATAATGGGCATTAGAGGCCCCGGTTTATACATGAGAGGATCGGGGAAATTCAATACATTCTCGAAGGTACTGTTTATGAGCTTTCAATATTATCGATGTAATGTTTCCCGCTGCCTGAGTTTAGATGGAAAATAGGTCTGTCCACTCTTCTGGCGATTAAAGGACAGTGTTTATTTGGATTCTTTCATAGTTCTCCTTTTCAAAAAATAATTGTAAGCGTAGCATTGTCATGTATTATGACAATTATACAAACAGAACTGCCAATCGCATTAATACAGATCGCCGGCCTTTTAAATTTTCGGGGCTTAGAACATGGTGTTCTGGTTCTTCGCATTCTTGGGATCGGGAATCTCCTGAACTACATCCCAGTGTTCGACCACCTTGCCATTATCAATCCTGAAGATATCCACCACGGCGTAGCCGCGCATTTCCGGGCTGCGCTGGCAGTGGATGTGCAGTGCCACCAGATCACCGTCGGCCAGGACATGCTTGATCTCGCCGTGGTTGTTGGGAAAATCGCGCTTCAGGAATTCAATGTGCGCCTTCAGCCCTTCCGGTCCATCGCTTGCATGAAGGTTGTGTTGAATGTAGCGGTTACCGATGAAAGTCTTGGTCTTTTCCCAGTTCTTCTCGTTGAGAGCTGCGTTATAAAATTCGATAGCAATCTGCTTGTTGCTTTCCTCGATTGCCTCCTGACTATCGGCGGAGTAAATTGGCGCTGACACAGAGATACCGGCTAATACGAGGAACGTAATAAAAATAAATCGTTTGAGCATTTTGATTTCTCCTTGTCCCCAGCACAGGAGGACTATTAAAGTTAATAGGTCACTTTTAAATCAGCCATTCTGTTAAAAGAATGATCATTGTAGTACTCTTTCAAGGTCATCTATAATCAATTTACAGTCAGATTCATCTTGACAGTTAACTATTCCATAGCCTAATAAACCTATATAATGTATATGGGTATACAAAAGGCAAAAAAGTGTCAATATTTTAATCGGCACAGTAACCAAATAAAATGCTAGTATCATTTAAAAAGGGAGGTGCAGCCGAAGATAGATGGCAACTTTGCTGTTTATTAACATATAAAGGAGGATGTTGTTAGGTTATAAGGTTGGTGGTATTGAACCTGATAACCTGCGTCCCAATTTACAGACATGCTGTGCAAGATTCAGGTATTAAGTTTAACATTCTGTGACATCAGACATTCCTGAAGTTTTCTATAATTGATCTTTCTTGGAGTAATCCCTTCCTTAACTGCCATTGCAGCTGCTGTACCGGCTGCCTGGCCTGTGCCAATGCAAAACTGGATAGGACTGAGGATATTGATAGCCATTTCATCAGCCGAAACACAACGACCGGACGCAAGAAGGTTGTCAATTTTCTCAGGAACGAGACACCTGTATGGAACATGAATATGCGGCTTTTCTGTAACCGGGGCAATAAATGACGGGGCCTCAAGAATTGTATCCTCATGGACCACCCCGGAATCTATATCTTCCATGGTCACTACATATTCCCCGGTTAACCGTCTTGTGCATCGAACGCCCGTCTGGGTGGCAGTATCCATCAGATAACAATTTTCAAAACCGGGCACATATTTTTTAAAAAAATCATATGTTATCCTCATTCTTTTCCTGCCCGATATTTCTACCTGAGTCAGATCTTTAATATCAAGCCCGTCAAGACCTGAGAGCTGATTATTAAACCACATGACATCATCCGGCGTACATGATATGGCATGAGTAAAACCGCCCTTTTCAGTGCATTCCCTCATTAATTCAGAATATTTTATCTTTTCGGTCTCTTTAAATTCATGGAATCTTTTGCTGTCGATCCTGGAAAATCTAAAGGTGAAGGAGAGTTTTGCGGCCCTCTGATCGGATTTTGGCATTCCGCCAAAGGCCGCTCCTGCCGATGCGTAGATATCGCCATCCCCTGTGGTATCTATAACAGTCTTTGCAAGGATCGCCTGTCTGCCGGATTTGCTTTCGAAAAACACACCTTTAATACGGTTATCGTCAACTATGGCCCTGCATCCCAGTGAATGCAGGAGAAGCTCAACGCCTGCTTCTTCCATCATATCGTTTAATATGCATTTAAGGATCTCCGGGTCAATCTGGGCGCTTAGTACAATCCTGTTTCCTATTACTGTAAAGGGGTATCTTCGCCAGTGATTCAATAACTTTTTGTCGCTTGAACCAAGGTCTTCCTTCCTTGGATGGACAGCAGCGCCCGCATCATCAAGCCTGTCAATAATCTCCTGGCAAATTCCTGCAATCTGCTGTTCATTTGTGCCGTCACTCATTGGCATGATACACAATACAAATCCCCCGGTTGCAAGCCCACCGAGATAGCCGAACCTTTCCAGAAGTATGGTTCTCGCTCCGTTCCTGGCAGAGGCCAGGGCTGCACCCGTTCCTGCCGGACCACCGCCCACAACCAGGACATCGGTATCCCTGTAAATATCTATCCTGCAGGCCTCTTCAATAATAGATGCCCTGACTAAATCTTTATCACCCGGCAATGACGCTCTCCTTGTAAATTATTAATGAGATTGGTCACTAATGTTCCCTTTTTAATTGCGTGGTCCATAGTGAGGTATATCCTGTCCGAATTCATATGCCCCCAGGTCCGGCAGAGTTCCGGTATAACCGTCGTTCACGTTGTGCAATATCATCCCTGCATCAATGGCTTTGGCCCCTGCTTTTAACCGGAAGTCATAGTCCGGCGCCTTATAAAGCCTGCCTGGATTTTCGGTTGTCAGTGCCGATACCTTCTCGAAAATATCATAATCCAGAAGGAGGCTGTGAGAATCCTGTCCAGTTGCGCTGCTGTATTCTGCAAGGGTTCGGAAACGCCTGTCTACAGGTTTTTCAGTGTAATCAGACACCTTGTTATAGTCAGGCGATTTCCATATGAATGAGAAATCCGCGCCGGGATTTGGTCGAAAACCATTGTAATCCGAACTGGAATAATTGGTTCCTGTTTCCATACTGAATATTTCCGGTGCTGCACCCTGACCGAGAATAAGGTTGTTGCGAAAATGCAGATTGGAGGCCTGTCCCATGGAGAGCATCTCGGATGTAAAGGTATTGTGATACACGAGAATACCCGCACTGTTGGCTGTAAATTTTACCGAACCACCTTCAGGGGCGTGGTAGACAATATTGCGTATAAAATATGCCGGTCCTCCAAAGACAGGCTGGGTACTTAATGAGCGGTGCGCCTGGTTGAAGCACCGATTTCGCAGGACTCTTATATTATGTATTGCCCCGTCGGCCTCAATACAGTTGTCATCAACATTGGTAATATCATTATTGTAAATGTCTATTGATACGGGCATGCGTTCTCTGATAGGAGAGGGATTGCCGTCCGGTTCGCCGTAGGTCGCATGATCAATACCGTCGTGAAAGTTAGCCACATAGTTATAGGCAATAACATGGCCAGAGCCATAGACCTTTATGGCCAGTTCTGAAGTTACAGGTGTTGGGTAGCCCGGAGTATTGCGCCACGCATTCCCTATCCACCCTTCCAGCCGGTCAGGATGACTCTTGCCTATAAAGAGATTATCGGCAATGTAAAAATCCTTTGACCCTGACCAGTCTGTATAGATGCCCCGTCCTATATTTTCAAGACGGCAATTCTTTACAGTAAGCCCGATGGCCCCTGCCAGACCCTTATGACCTGCCTGAAAAGCTACCTCGGTGTTACGTATAATGAGACCTTCAAAATAGAGATAATCTGATGCCATCACGTCGAAGAGGACATGGTTGCCGTCTCCATCAAAGATCACTTCACCGTCGCCCGCCGCCTTTATTGCAATGGGCCTGTCTGCTGTCCCGCTCTGACGAAAGCGGTAGGTGCCGTCAAACAGCAGCCCCAGCCGGTTTGCATATTGATAACGGTCATCTTTATAAATGCCTGCATGAACCAGGATCGTATCACCGGGCTTTACCCTTGGAGGGTAGGCGTTGAACCAGTCCGCACCGTTTGCACTGGTATAAAAGGCAGCCAGAAGCCCTGTGAATGAAGGCTCCTGCTTTTCACCTTTAAACCCCGGAGGATACACATGAAATACCCTGCCTCCGGTAAAGGGTTGCGGTTCA
>JAFGFM010000200.1 GCA_016931115.1 Deltaproteobacteria bacterium
AATAGAAGACCTTTATAACCATGGTGAAGAATATTTCTATAATAGATATAAAAAAGAAATAGAAGAATTAATAAAAAGCGGTAATGAAGCCCAGAAAAAATGGTGTATGGAATTTATCAATAAGATGAATTTAGCAGACAACTGTAAATCCTCTGGTGACCTAAACTTTATCTGCGGCCCAATAAATGCCGAGGACATCCTGCCCATTGGTGATACTGAATGGCTTTTAACTACCGGACTTAATGGCAGGTTTTCAGGCACAGTCAACCCCGGTCACATCTATTTGGTAAACAGGAAGGACAAGACCTATGAGGAAATCTTTCCAGGTAAAAACCCCGCGTTTAATCCAGATAAAAAGTTGTTCAGTACCTGCCCAGGCCCAATAGATATTGATAAATTTTCCTCCCACGGGCTGGCCATCAAACAAAAATCAGCAAACAGGTTTCATCTATATATTACAGGTCATGCTGCCAGGGAGGCTATTGAAGTATTTGAGATCAATATTAAGGACGAAAAGCCGGATATTAGCTGGATCGGCTGCGTACCACTCCCAAAAGATATGTATGCAAACAGCGTGGCAATACTTGATGATGGTGGATTTGTCGTCACTAAGTTTTACGATCCCGCTATGCCTGACCCCTTTAAAGAGATCTTTAGCGGCCAAATTACAGGCGGTATCTATGAATGGCATCCCGGAGGTATTGTAAAAGAGATACCAGGGACAGAGCTTTCCGGCGCAAATGGTATTGCCATATCCTCTGATGATAAATGGGTGTATGTGGCTGCTACTGGTACACGAGAGATAGTCCGTTTTGACAGGACACAAAATCCTGTTGCACTTAAGAAGGTACAGCTTAATATAAAACCTGATAACATCCACTGGGGTGATGATGGAATGCTTTATACAGCAGGTGATAATTATGTGGCTCCTGATGAATGTAAAAAACCACCATGTGAAACAGGATGGTCAGTAATCAGAATCAACCCTGAAACGATGGAGGCCAAACGAATAACAGGTATGGATGAGACGGCTGCCATGCAGAGAGTAAGCGTTGCAACACCTGTTGGTAAGGAGATATGGATAGGAACCTATGCAGGCGACAGGATTGGCTATTTACTAATGGATTAAATAGATACTGCAATACCATTAACTCTCTTTCTCTTTCTCTTGCTCTTGCTCTTAATCTTACTCTTAACTCAAAGACGAGATCAGGATTAAGAGCATGAGTAAGAGCAAGAAAAAAGAAAATCAGTATTTTGCAGTCTAGTAAAAATATTTCAAGCTTTATAGTCAATAATTAACAGGATAAAAAACATGAAAAAAACTACCATATCTTTATTCTGTATTTTCATTTTTTGTTTAACAGCGGCAGGTTCCGAACTAACAAATACCGGCTATGCAGGCTCTAATGCATGCCAGCCCTGCCATGAAGATCAATATAATTCATGGAAGACATCAAAACATGCAGCCGAATTTAAACCTGAACAGAAGGATACTCAGGCATGCAATGCATGCCATACAACTGTTTCAGGTATGTTTGTGGAAAACAATGTCGGATGCGAGGCTTGCCATGGTGCAGGTGAGGAGCATGCAGGTGGTGGAGATAAAACAAAGATAGTATCGAATAAATCTGCTGATATCTGCGGAAGGTGCCATAATGGAAACCAGTCTGATAACACCAGATGGACAGAAGAATACAGACCGGGGATGAAACTCGCTGATATAAAGGGATTAAAGCTTATCCCGGTTGCCCCTGATAAACTTGCCCCATCTGTAAAGGATATACACCCTTCCCTTACATACAACATGTGGCTTGTTTCAGGTCATGCCAAAACACCGGATCGTAATATTGAAATAAATGGTAAAAAATGGGAAGGCCCTGTCACCTGTACTGCATGTCACAACCCTCATAACAGCAGCGGCAAGGCACAATTGGTTATGGACCCAATGGAGCTATGTAAATCCTGTCATTTTCAGGGTGAAGTATTAAAAGGATTCGGTGCAAAAGGCATAGAAGAGACAAGGAGCCTTCACACAGCAGCAGCCTGCATCGCATGTCATATGACCGAAAAAAATCACCTTATGAAGATGTTTCGTCCTGATGACCCCAACCTCGCCGAAAACCGGCTTGACTCATGCTCTGATTGCCATGAGATAAAAGACAGGAAGATGAGGACTGCCCAGCTTCATGACATGGAGTCATGGTACAATGAGGCATTTGATCCTCTTCAGAAAGAGCTGAAAATGATAGATGAAAAACTCAAGGCAAATCCTGATATCCTTAATGCAGAGTTAAAGGCAAGGCTTGCAGATACAAAGGATAATCTTTCTATTATTATAAACGACGGTTCAAATGGTGTTCATAATCTTGATTACGCGCTTGAGATAATGTCTCAGGCTAAAAGAGATTTTAAGGTTATTAAAGAGGTTATTAAGTAAATTTTAATCTGTTAAACAGGAGGCTCTATGGGTACAAATCAGACAAGAAGAAAGTTTATAAAAACAGGGTTGGCGCTTTCTGCTGCAGGGCTTGTTTCATCAACAGGCATTAAACCCGCATTTGGACAGGAAGAGCCAAAGGTTGTCTACCGCACCCTGGGTAAAACAGGGCTCAAGGTTTCAGGGGTAGGCTATGGCATAGGCTTTGTTCCAATACCTGAAGTAGTTAACAAGGCACTGGATATGGGGATTAACTATTATGATACCTCACGCGTGTATGGTGACAGCGAAAAGATCTTTGGCGATATAATAAAAAAACGTGACCGCAGTAAACTGGTTATTGCCACCAAATCAGGGTCAAGAAGAAAGGCAGATATACTCAAGGATATTGATACAAGCCTTAAGTCCCTTGGCACCGATTATGTTGATATTTATCATCTTCATGCAAGGGACACACCAACAGCTATCCCTGATGAGGCGCTAGAGGCGGTACATGAGATTAAAAAATCAGGCAAGGCGCGGTTTTTAGGGTTCAGCTGTCATGACCCTAACAGGATGGTGGATTTCCATATAGAAAACAAGTTTGATGTTATACAGACCACCTACAGTTACGCCATAGGCGGCTTTTACAGGGACAAGGCCATAAAAAAACTGAGTGATGCAGGTGTTGGCATCATAGCCATGAAGGTTGTTGTAGCATTGACAGGCTTAAACCTGCAAAACCTGGATAATCCTGTCACGAAAAAAGGCGACGGGCCACTTGCCGGAATCAAGTGGGTATTAAACAACCCTGCTATAGGAACAACAGTGCCTCACATGAAGACTATCCCGGAACTGGAAATGAACTTCCGCGCCATGGCAGAGCCCTATACACCCGCAGATGAGAAGATGCTTTATGTCATGAATGAGCAGATACGGCCATCATACTGCCGCATGTGTTACCAGTGCAGCGGGGTTTGCCCGAAGGGAATGCCTGTGACAGATGTATTGCGTTTCCTCGCATACAATGATTATTGCGGTAATTACCACCAGGCACGTATGAGTTTTATGGAATTGCCAAAGGAAGTACAAAGCGTTCGATGCAGCGATTGCACCACTTGCGCCATTAAATGCCCCAATGGGGTAAATGTACAGGCCCGTCTGATAAGGGCACAGGAGTTGCTTGCGTAGGAAAAGAAAGGGGCCGAGGGGTCTAGGGTTCAAGTGAAATTCCTTTTTGCTTTAGATTATCCTTGAACCCTATCTTAATTCTAAAACACTTGAACCCTCGAACCCTTGAATCCTCGAACCCTATATATTTAGGAGATACATTTATGAAACGTTCATCAGGTATTATTTTAATTTCAATTATTTTCACTGTTTTAGCCATGTCTTTTCCTGCTTTTGCAGAGCAATCCTGCGAAAGTCTTAAATCAATTAAGATCCCGAATGTAACAATTACCTCTGTTGAAAAGGGTAGCCCAGGTTATGAACTGCCTGGCATGACCGGGTTTATCAACATGCCGCCCCAGAAGATCAATGCCCCATTCTGCCGCATTAAGGCGGTTTCAAGGCCCACATCCGATTCAGAGATAGGCATAGAAATTTGGCTCCCTGATCCAGCAAACTGGAACGGCAGATTCCTTGCGGTCGGTAACCCCGGTTTTATAGGCTCAATAGCGAGCAGCGGTATTGCACGCAATATGGAAAAGGGGTATGTCTCGGCTGGAACCGATACAGGCCATGTTGATGAGGGCTTTGAGTGGGCCATAGGGCATCCTGAAAAATGGGTAGACTGGGGTCACAGGGCTGTCCATGAAATGGCTGTGGCTACTAAAACCCTTGCAAATGCCTATTATGGAAAACCAATTGAATACTCCTACTGGAACAGCTGCCACAATGGGGGCAACCAGGGGCTAAACGAGGCACAGCGTTACCCTGATGATTTTGACGGCATAATAGCCGAAGACCCGGCCTTTTATATAACACACCTTCAACCCGGCTCTCTGTATATAAGCTGGCTTGCGCTCAAGGATGGAGTGGGTGGCCCCGGTTATATACCTGTTGAAAAGCTTAAGAGCATTAATGAGGCCGCATTAAAGGCCTGTGATAAAAATGATGGTCTTGTTGATGGCATTATTGAAGACCCCACAACCTGCAATTTTGATCCGGTCACCATACAGTGCGATGGCAAAGACCTTCTTACCTGCTTGACATCCGCACAGGTGAATACTGTGCGCAAGATCTACGAGGGTGCAAAGTTTAATGATGGCACACCAATATACTCAGGTTTTGAGAGAGGTAGTGAACTCACCTGGACAATGATGATAGAAAAAGAACCTTTTATGGTAAATCTAAATTATTTTAAGGGGATTGTCTTTGAAGACCCGAATTGGGATTTTCACACATTTGATGTGGACAAAGATACACGTATTGGTATCAAAAAGGCATCCCATGCCCTTGACGCCAGCAACCCCGACCTTAAGCCATTTAAGGATGCGGGTGGTAAGATAATGATGATCTCATCATGGAACAGCATGGCGCTTCCGCCTCGTCAGCTGGTCACATATTACGGTGATGTGGTAAAGACACTTGGAGGTTATGAAAACGCTCTGGATTTTGCGCGCCTCTTTACAGTCCCCGGATCAAGCGGATGCCCTGCATTTGCAAATCCTGAAGGTTTTAAAACCTTTGAGGCCCTTGTTGACTGGGTTGAAAATGGCAAGGCCCCGGATCGCATAATTTACCCCCATACAAAAGGCGGGGGCATGATGGACATGGACAGTAAACCTGAGGTCTATCGCACACGCCCTGTATGCGCCTATCCCAGACAGGCCAGGTATAAGGGTACAGGCGATGTCAACGATGCAACCAATTTTGAATGTGTTGAGGTAAAAAAGTAGATTTCCAATGTATCACAGTAGAGACAAGGCATGCCTTGTCTCTACCTTTTTTAAATCCTGGACATTCAATTTTTTAATACCTGCCTTTTTCTATAATCATTTCTCACACAAAGTCACAAAGCTCACAAAGTTCAGAAACAAAAATTTATGTAAAAAGCATTTGATTTTCTTAGAGTTCTTTGAGCCTCTGTGTGAGATATTGCTTTAGGTTTTTGCTTTTCGCCTTAGCTTGACAACGATGCGCGAAGGCGGGAATCTATCTTAAAACCTGATAAAAATGGATGCCCGTCTTCACGGGCATGACGGTTTAGTAGGTTTTTATTATTTATGCATATAAACAAGCCTTTGTAATATTTTAGACAACAATAAATTTGTCTTTAAACCAAATTTATATTAAGTTACCTGTAATTGTGATCAGCCATATTTCAAGATAATAGTATATGATTAAAGGATCAACAGCATGGAAGAACAGGAGACAAAGCCCGCAAAAAAGTCAAATTTAAGGATAATCCTATTTATTCCAATAGCAATAATAGCATTGGCGCTCTTTGTGACGCTGCGACATAAATCTCCTCCCAGCGTTGATGTTGATATACCACATACCCAAAATGGGCCGATGGCACCTGACTTTTCACTCCCTGATCTTGATGGCAGGATGGTAAACCTGAGTTCATATAAAGGCAGGGTGGTAATTGTCAACATCTGGGCAACATGGTGCCCCCCATGTGTGGCTGAGGCCCCATCGCTGGATAAACTATACAAAATATTTAAGGAGGAAGGCCTTGAACTCCTTGCGGTCAGTGTGGATAAAGATGGAAAAAGGGCAGTGGAACCATTCATGAAAAAAAAGAACCTCAGTTTCCCTGTACTCCTTGACCCTGATGGCAGGGTTGCAGGTCTATACAGGACAAGAGGTGTCCCGGAGAGCTTTATAGTTAAAAAAGATGGTACAATTGATAATAAGATTGAAGGTGCTATTGACTGGACATCACCAAAGGTCATTGAATATTTTCAGAAACTGCTTAAGGAGTAACAAAATAGAGATATCTTTGATCCTCATTTATCAGACAACTCCCCATTACTCAGATAAAGAACAATTTTCTGACTGGTTTAAAGTGGTATATTCATCACATTTGCCAAGATCGCATGCCTTTTTGTAATCAATGCAGCTCTTTGTATTCTGATTTTCATATCGAAAAAAATTTCCACGATTTATATATGTTTCTATAGAATCAGGGCATATCTCTATTGACTTATTAAAATCACTAATTGCCTTATCTTTTTTCCCAAGCGACTGGTATAAAAGACCCCTCTTATTATAATAATCACCAAATTTTGGATCCAATTGTATGGCTAAACTGAAATCATATAATGCTCTTTCCAGATCATTTTTCTTCATATAAGCCACACCTCTTCCATAAAGAGCAGGACTATAGGTTGAAAAAATATCCAGAGCATCTGAAAAGACTTTAATAGCATTATCATATCTACCAATATCTAATAATCTGTTACCATCATTGATCAATCTTGTAAAAGTCATCACTGCATTTTCTGGATTATCAAGTTTGGTAGGTCTTTTTTCCAATGAAAAATTAACAGGTATCTCAAAAATTACATCAACAGCTTCACCATTCTTTATGCCAGGTTTAAAAAGATATTTTTGTACTGCAGTTATAGCTGAATTGTCAAAAATCCCCGGTAATTCACTGTCTATTACTACCGGATTTTTTACAGTACCATCCTTTGTAATAATAAACTGGAGAAGAACCCTTGCAGACAAATACCTCATTTCTGCATCATATGGATATACTGGTGAAGCCCCCTCTATCAATTCAGGGGGATTATCAATATCCTCAGTCTTCAGTGTAACACCACAGGTATCTTCCATCTCGACTGGATAATCGATAAGAGGCAAAGTCTTATAGCGTAGATCTTCAAGCAATGAAGGGTTTATAATACTTCCGGAATTTAAAACCATATTCAGATCATTCCATGCCTCACCATATTTTTTTAATTTGTATAATACTGTAGCTCTTATTCCATATATACGGTCAGCTTTTTTGTCATATGAGATTATTTTATCCAAATCTTCAAGTGCCTGTGTATAATTTTCCATTTGTGTATATATCATCGCACGAATTTCATAAGCCATAATAGATCCAGAATCAACTTCTACAGCCTTTCCAATATTACCCAGCGCAGATACAAAATCCCCTACAGCACTATCACAACTTGCCTTCATTATATAAGCCCTTGATAGCCTGTTACCGAATCCGAATGATTTTCCGATATCAAGCACTTCCATCTCATTTTGATGATATTTTTTATATCTTCTTTTAAGACCTTGCACTTTACCTGTATTTATTATTGTTTCCAGTTCAATAACCTTATCCAGATCAGCCAAAGCAGCTGTTAAATCACGTAAAAAAAACAGGCAGTTGGCACGACCGATATAGGCATCAGATGATTCAGGGTCTATCATTATTGCCATTGAGAAATCAGCCAAGGCAAGCTCATATTCGCTATTAATGAGATAATTATGCCCTCTAGCAAGATAGCTAGAAATAAGATCAGGATTTATTTCAATTGCCATATTATAGTCAGACAATGCCTTTTGATATTTACCCATTTTATTGTATGCAATACCACGATTTATAAATAAACCAGGTTGCGAAGGCTCAAATCTGATAGCTTTGTTATAATCTGATATAGCTTTTTCATATTCACCCATATAA
Source organism: Deltaproteobacteria bacterium (assembly GCA_016931115.1). Taxonomy (GTDB): domain Bacteria; phylum Desulfobacterota; class DSM-4660; order Desulfatiglandales; family HGW-15; genus JAAZBV01. The sequence goes on from JAFGFM010000200.1 coordinate 8,058, forward strand.
TCAAATATATTTGCACGCCCATTATAGGCATAAGCAAAATTGGGGCTCAACTCTATAGCTCTATTATAATCATCTAATGCTTTACTGATTTCATTTACCAGAAAATATGTTAGCCCCCTAGTATAATATGAGAATGAAGAGTCGGGGTCTTTTTCAATGGACTTATTAAAATCCGAAAAAGCCTTATCAAGTTGATTTGCTTGCCTGAAAGCTACCCCTCTCCAGATATAAAAGGAGCTATTTTCAGGATTAAGCCTTATTGCAGTATGGAACTCATTGATGGCCTCCTCTATTTTATTTTCTGCCATAAAAATGGTACCCCTCCCTGCATAGGCAGAAGAAAGTCCGGGGTTTATATTGATTGCTTTATTAAAGTCATGCATAGCCAGATAGTATTTCCCAATAGAAACATAGGTATTTGCCCGTGAGGCATATTGATCTGAATTGGAAGGGTCTATCTCTATTGCCTTGTTAAAATCATTCAAGGCGTCTTCATATTTTCCTAAAAGCAAATACTCTTTTCCTCTTTTAAAATATCCTTTGCAGGAGTCAGGATTATCTTTAATTTCTTTACTATATTCCAAAATAGCCTGTTCATGCCTTTCGTTTTTTGAGATTGGCGGTATATGTGAATCAGACACATTTGAAAGAGGGTCAGGTATGTCTGGGAATAGATACCCAGGTACAGGTTTTGCACATCCAGCACAAAAAACAAATATTACAACTGAGAATAGGATATTGTTCTTAAAGAAAAGCAATCCGACCTCCTCATATTAAACAAGGGTAATAATGGAGCTATTCTAAAAAAAAGGCTAAAAAGCTTACTGATTTTTTTGATAGAAGACTTGTGCAGTGTTTTGTGACCGTTCTTCTAGCACTTAAAAAGGCAGGTCCTCATTGTCTATATCATCAAAATCATCAAAGTCATAGGGCATGATATCCCTGTTAAAGTCCAGAAACACATCAAGTGACTCGCATAGATTCTTCACAATCCGGCTGTATGCCTCTTTATCAGATACATCCTTTACCTGAGACATGGACTTTAATGCCCCGCTGATTTCCTTTGAGATATCGTCTATTATCTTTGTTGTATCCATATTATAGCACCTGTTTTAGTTTCTCATAGTGAGTCTGAACATAGCTACAGTAGCAAATATGGGCAGGAAGTCAATCAACATTTTTTTAAACACCGGTTGATTTTTCCCATATGAATTACCAGGGTTTGTCAGTCTTCATTCAGGATAAATATACTGTTTTTTGACTGATTTTGTATATTTCAGTACCCGAATTTATACTGTGTACCCGCTGTATTTATAATAAAGGCATCCGGCATTGCATTCATAAATGCAGCAACTGCTTCAAAACCTGTACAATGAAGAGGGGCAATAATATCCGGGTTTATCATTTTTATATCCTCAATTGTATCAATGATTTTATCCTCTTTTGCATTTACCAGGTGAAACCCACCCAGGATGGCATGTACCTTTTTAATACCGGTAATGTTTTGCACATGCTTTACAGTGTTTACAATACCGGCATGTGCACAGCCTGAAATGATAACAAGCCCCCTGCCCTTCACATTAAAAAAAAGGGCCTGCTCTCCTCTAAAATCGTCAGGCACAAGCGAGTCATCACGCTTTACAAGCAGGCTCGGTGATGGGGTTTCATATGGAGTAGTACGTTCAATATCACCTGAGATATACCCGCCGGGGATAATCTCAATCGGGTTTACTACCTCCCTTATAGAAACCCCGGAGGCCTCAATTTCTGTTTGATCAAGCCTGCCGATATCAGTCGCTATTTTGGCACCTGGACGAAGAGAATACCGGTTAAGGAATGCCTCCTTACCGACATAGAAGGGCGTGCCATCTTTTATCCTGGAGCTGTTTAGTTTTAATATTTTCGCTGCACCCATAAAGTGATCATAGTGCCCGTGACTTAATCCAAATGCATCTGCCTTTCCTATATCAATACCCAGCAGATCCATATTATTGGCTACACCTACCGGGTCCATTCCAAAATCAAACATGCAGGCGCCTCTCCTGCCTCCAGACTCGATTTCAATATAAAAGGAAAGGCCATGCTCTGCATGGATACATCTCCCCGGAGATGACCGGTATCTTATGGCATATTCAGTATCAGGCCTGGTTGCATCATAATAATTGTCTGTAAGTACCCATACTGTTACCCTTTCCGCATCTGTAACATGAATGCCTGCTTGTTTCATTTTATTCACCTGTTTATGTATTTTTTAATATATTGTTAAAACACCTTTATAATGAAGATCGGACCCAGTAAATTCAAAAGCGCTATCGGCACAATAATAATACCTAAGACTATCTTTATTAACATTGTTGACTCCATCATTTTTATTTTTATGTGATAACAGCGATATAATCTTTACATGAAACCATTTTTTCACTTACACATAAGAAGCACAAAAATTAGTGTCCTATTTACTCTATTATAAATTAAACAAATTTAACAATTAAATTGATTAATTTTTTAAATCTAATTATAATTAACTTCATTAAGTTAAATATTGATCTTAGCTTACAGCTCTTTTTAAGGTAAAACTCTTACAAATATATTTAGCCATGATTCATCAGTAAAGAATTGTTTTTGATAGATACTAACATATTGTACGAGTGAAATATGCGATTACAAAATAAATTTATTATTTTTTTTCTTTTCCTTTTCATATCTTTTATAGTCATGCAGTTTGTAATCAACAGGATATTCATCTTCCCCAGTTTTATCAATCTTGAAAAAGATGAAGCAATTCGGAACATCAACAGAGTCAGTGAATCTATCAATAAAGAAATCAGGCATCTGGATGCCCTGTGCCATGACTGGGGGGCATGGGATGACAGCTATGATTTTATGAATACGGGTTCACAGGAGTATATAAATGGAACATTAACCGATGGATCATTTATCACCGCAAATCTAAATCTGATTTATTATCTTGATACAGCCGGAAAAAGATACTGGGGGAAGATGTATGATCCTGAGTCTGAATCCGAGATTAAACTGGAAGGTTTATCCGCAGAGGATGTCAGTAATACACTAAAGGCGTTAAAGTGGGACCCCAATGGATCTGATTCACTGGCAGATTTATATTTAAGGGGTATCATGTCAACAGCGCAGGGGCCGATAATCCTGGCTGCAAGGCCAATATTAACATCGGAGAATATTGGGCCGGCGCGTGGGACATTGATTATGGGAAGATTTCTTTCGACCTCTATCCTTGATAAACTAAAAGATGAAACAAAGGTTAATTTTAACCTTCATGAATACAGCCGTGACTTGCCATTAGAAATAAAAAGTATAATGGAGCGGGTAACCCCTTCTTCACAGCATATTGTAAAAGAGGGCCCTGAAAAAATATTTATGTATGATCCTTTTCTATCTATTCACGGTACACCTGCCTTTTTAATAGAGGTTGTCTTTCCGAGAGAAATAACATTACAGGGTCTTAAATCAATCAAATACTCTCTATTTTCTTTCATGGTAGCAGGATTCATCATCTTATTTTCTGTATTAATACTGATTAAAGTAATGGTCATAAAACCTTTATTAGACCTTTCCAGTCATATAGAAAAGATTGAAGAGGGCAAAAAATATGATTTACGCATAGGCCTTAAAAGAAAAGATGCAATCGGGAAACTGGCACATACCTTTGATCATTTAATCTCAAAGATTGAGTCTCAGACTATTGAACTGGAAAAATTATCATCCATTGACGGGTTAACAGGCATAAATAATCGCAGGATTTTTGATGAGACCCTGGTTCATGAATGGAAACGAATAGGCAGGCAAAAACAAATTTTTTTATCTGCGATTATGTGTGATGTTGATTTCTTTAAGATGTACAATGATCATTATGGCCATCAGAAGGGTGATGAATGTTTGAGAAGGATAGCAGAGGCAATAAAATCTGTATTAAAGAGACCATCAGACTTTCTGGCACGTTATGGAGGTGAAGAGTTTGTTGTTTTGCTTCCAAACACATCGCCTGAAGGGGCACAGCTTGTAGCGGAAGATATAAGGAAAAAGGTACACGGTTTAAAAATAAGACACGAAAAATCCAGGATAGATGAATATGTGACATTGAGCCTTGGTGTCTCTACTATTATCCCCGGCCAGGATGCCACAGCCATAGACTTAATCAAGGCTGCTGATCAGGCACTGTATGAATGTAAAGACAAAGGGCGTAATAGAACTATTTTTAAATGTATTTAGATTTCGGGCTCACCTTTTATTTATTACGGGGTCGGTCCACAATCTTCTTTGTAAAAATCCAGGTGCACCAGCCCAGTGCCACCATTGCAAAACAAAACAGGGCATATGAAATACGCCAATCAATACCTTTAGTCATCATGCTCCACTCTGACATACCTCCTATGCTTGCAACCAGATTAAGGGGAAGGAATACTATATTTATCAGGGTTAGATTCTTTAGTAGAACGTTCATGTTGTTATTTACTATTGATCCGCGTGCATCCATAAGCCCGCTCAGAACAGATGAATGTATATTGGCCTGCCTTGCAGCCTGTGAATTTTCAAGTATAATATCCTCAAGCATTTCAAGATGCTGTTCCTGAAATCCTAACTGATTTGCCATCCTATCCAGTTTTCTTAGCACAACCCCATTGCCTTCAAGTGCATCCACATAATATACAAGGCTTTCACTCAGGCTGAACATCTGTAGGAGATGTTTATTTTCCATTGATACGGTTATTTTTTTCTCAAGCTCTGCCCCTATCATCCTTATGGCCTTCAGGTGCCCTACAAACTGTCTGACCTTGCTGAGAAGGAATGCCAATAACACATCCCTGACATCCCTGGTTTTACGGAACTCCCTTTCCATAAAAGATATTTCACTTGTCTCTCCGACAAACATCAACTGATCCCTGAAAAGTATCAACCCTGTAACCTTTATCTCAAATTCTATTGATTCTGAGACTGTCGCCTTAATTGGTGATTTCCAGATCAGAAGTAACCGCTCATCGGAAAAATCTATCCTGGGCACCTCATCAGGATCAAAAATGGAGTTCATATCATATTCATCAAGGCAGTACTTGTTTTTGATCTCCTCTTTTTCATTGTCCTGAATCGTTGAGGCAACTATCACAGAGGCATTATCCCGGGTTGACTGTATAACCCTGTTCTCTTTAATTTCGTAGTAAGTTATCATTTCTTACCCCATTCTTTGCGAGCTTAACCAGCCAGTCTGTCAGTATTTCTCCTGTTTCATTAAGCAGACTGTCAGGTTCCTCACCGTTCTTTTTCTCCCTTTCTGCCTTTTCCTCTTCAGCCTTTTCTATTTCAGCATATTCCTTATATGGTTCCTGACCCAGTGCCTGCCTGCGCCTGTTTTCCATTTCAAGCAGCTGCTGTTTCATAGCCTCCTCTTCCTTTAGCCGCACTGATTCATTAAGAGATACCCTTGTTCTTTTGCGGCTTTCTTCAAGAAATGAGATACGCTCATCAAGATATGTGAACTCAGGGTTATCTTTTATGCGAAGCATGTGCCTCTCTTTAAGATAATTAATAACAGGGGTCAGAACAGAGACCATTTTGTAGTCACTCTCCTTGATCTGATCCCATGCCATTGTCTGCGGCAGAGAGCTTTCACCTATTTCTTCCTTGTTAATAACTTCCGGGAATATAATATCAGGGATGACTCCGCGGTTTTGTGTACTGTGGCCGTTTATCCTGTAATACTTGGCCTGTGTGTATTTTACTCGCCCCGGTTCAAGGGGCTCCATGCTCTGTACAGTGCCCTTGCCAAAGGTCTGGCTACCAATAACTATTCCTCTGCCATAGTCCTGAATAGCACCTGCCAGTATCTCTGAAGCGGATGCGCTTAACCTGTTTACCAGTATTGCCACAGGCCCATTGTAAACAAGCCGTGGATCAGTATCGCTGTAAAGCATCACATCATCATCTGCATCACGGATCTGTACAACAGGGCCTTCAGTTAAAAAAAGGCCTGTCATGTCTTTTGCCTCCTGAAGTGATCCTCCGCCATTGTTTCTGAGATCAAGTATCAGGCCCTGGATTTTTTCATCAAGCAATTCATATATCAGCCTTTCCACATCACGGGTGCTGCTTTTAAAATTGGCGTCCCCTGACATGGCAGCCTCAAAATCGCTGTAAAATGCCGGCAGTTTTATAATACCGACCCTGTAAACCTTTTCTTCGCGCTTTATTTCCAGTATGCTTTTTTTTGCAGACTGCTCCTCCAGCTTTACTGTATCCCTCGTAATGGATATTACCTTTGTCTTGCTTATATCCGTATTATCAGCAGGTATAACCTTAAGGCGAACAACTGTCCCCTTTGGCCCCCTGATAAGGTTTACAACATCATCCAGACGCCACCCCTCCACATCTGTTAACTCCCCCTCGTTGCCCTGCCCTACAGCTATGATACGGTCAGCAGGTTTAAGATCTCCCCCGCGTTCAGCAGGCCCTCCAACTACAAGCTCCACCACCTTCACATACATATCCTCACTCTGAAGCATGGCCCCTATGCCCTCAAGTGAGAGGCGCATATGGATATCAAAATTTTTCGATTCAACCGGAGGGAAATACTCGGTATGGGGTTCATAACTGTGTGTGTAGGCCATGATAAAGTATTTAAAGACATCATCGCTGTTGATCTGTTCAAGTAACCGTAACTGGTTTTTATAGCGTTTTAAAAGGGTGGTCTGCATCTCTTCTACAGCTGTTTTTTCAAGCTTTAGATTTAATATCTCATTTTTAATCAGGTTAAGCCACAAACCCTGAGCTTCACTCAGGTCAGCACACCAGGGAAGATCTTTACGATCAATCTCAATATATTCATCCTTATTGAAATTTATGGCATCAATACCTTTTTCAAGTACCCCTATTGTGTATTTAATCCTTTGCTCCCTTCTCATATGATATCTTTTGTAGATGGAAAAGGCAGACTCAAGATTTCCACCTTTAAGGTCATCATCAAGGGTATAACGATATTTTGAGAATTCATCGATATCTGTTTTCAGGAAATGCGTCTTTGAAGAATCAAGCAGCTCTATATAGTTATTAAACACCTTTTCACTAAAGGTATTATCAAGAGTTTCATCCAGATAATGTGACCTTTTCAGTTTTTTTACCAGTGCCCTGACAGTTTTTTCCTGATCTATTGTTGGGGAAAGTATCTGCTGAGTAGCAGCAGCGCTCTCTATTGTCACCGCATCAGACTGCTTGAGGTAATCTGTCAGTAAAAAACAGGTAATAAAAAGTAGTATGAGCGGGAGGATTTTATTCAAGGTTATGTATCGGTTCTTTTTTTTCATTTGATTTCCGGTATCTATTTACAGGTTTCTAATATTTGCCCTGATTATTTTAATTAATTAATAGTATAGCTGTAATAACATGCTTAAAACTTGTCAAGTTTGAACTGTTATAAAATAGTTAAAACTTAAAAAATTGAGCTTTAATTCCTGACCGGACTCTGATAATCAGGTAAAAACTCAAAAACAATATTCCGTCATAAAAGGAGAATCAGATGCCCCAGAAAGAGGTTTTACAGGATAATTACCAGTTTTCCAGGAATCAAATCATATGGGGATTAGTGGCCGTGTTTTCTGTCTATGCAACAGTGGCTTTTTCCATGCAGACGCTGGGTATTGCCAAACCCAAAATTACAGCAGACCTGAACGGGCTCTCTCTTTATTCCTGGTCAGTATCCATTCCAGCGCTTATCATGGCCCTTGGGACGATCATATTCAGCAAGTTTTCTGATATGTATGGCAGGCAGGTTATGCTGATGATATCCCTGTTTGCCTCCCTGGCAGGGACAGTTCTTAGCGCCATAAGCCCGAATTTCATATTTCTTATCGTGGCAGGTACAATCGGGGCTATGGGTATGGGTGCTATAATGCCTCTGGTCTTTGCTGTAATCGGCGACCTGTTCCCGCCCTCTGAACGTGGTAAATGGGTTGGCCTTTTAAATATACCTCTTGGAATTTTTACCCTGATAGGCCCCTCTCTTGGAGGTTTCGTAGTGGACAGCCTTCACTGGCGTTACCTTTACTGGATGTCGGTTCCTCTTATCATCTTCTGCCTGTTTGCAGTACCAAAGGGTGTTCCACCGCTCAAAAACAGGGTTTCAAGTCGCAAGATAGATATTAATGGCTGCATA
>JAFGFM010000027.1 GCA_016931115.1 Deltaproteobacteria bacterium
CTTGAAGGTGAAGAAGGTATCAACGCGTTCGCGGCAGGTTATACAACAAACGATGCGATTGTCGCTGTAACACGGGGATGCATGACCAGCCTCACCCGTGACGAACTTCAGGGCGTTATAGCTCATGAATTCAGCCACATCTTTAACGGAGACATGAGACTCAATATTCGCATCATAGGGCTTTTAAGCGGAATATTGATCATCGCCAATATCGGTTACTTCATCATGAGAGCAGGCTCCCGCAGCAGGAAAGGCGGTGCACAGGCGGCCATTGCTGGGCTCGGGCTTCTGGCAATAGGTTACGTGGGCGTTTTTGCGGGCAGGATCATACAGGCCGCCATATCCAGGCAGAGGGAATTTCTGGCAGATGCGTCCGCTGTCCAGTTTACAAGAAACCCCTCAGGTATAGCCGGTGCTCTGAAAAAAATCGGCGGTTTCGCCCGTGGATCAAAGATCAAATCCCCGGCAGCAAGCGAGACATGCCACATGTTCTTTTCAAGCGCCATTAATTTACTGTTTGCCACCCATCCTTCCCTTACCATAAGAATCAGGCGCATTGACCCTTCATTCGACGGGAAATTTGAAAAGTCAAAACTAACTGTTGTTCCTGCGGATGAATTGGAAAATGCCTTTCAATCATTCGATGCCGGCAGCATCAATTCGCAGACATCCAGGCTGTCTGTTGATCCTGATGAAATAACAGGCCGTGCGGGGAATATTTCTCCACAGAGTGTACAATACAGTTCCGCCCTTCTTGCGGCCCTTCCTGATAAAATACAGAATGAACTTCAGGATATATTCGGCGCATCGGCAGTTGTATGCGCCCTTCTTCTTGATGCGAATCACGATGAAAGAGAAAACCAGTTGAACATTCTGGGGCGTGTCGCCCCTGACAAGACAGTAAAACATATCAGAATGACAGCCGGACACATGAAGGGCCTTGATCCGCGCATGAGACTTCCGTTACTTGACCTGGCCTTTCCGGCGTTAAGGCAGATGTCCTTGGACCAGTACAGGACATTGCTGAATCATATAAAGATTCTTATTGAAGCAGATAAAAAAATAAGCCTCTATGAGTTCTGCTTCAACGAGGCAATCACACACAGACTGGGCGCGGCCTTTAACGCGTCTTCACAAAAAGTCACATTTAAAAACCTTCACGACCTGGTACCAGACATAATTAACCTTGTATCGGTTCTTGCTTATGCCGGTCACGATAATAAAGACACTGAAGCTGCCTTTAAAGCGGCCATGTACCGCCTGCCTGCCAGGACCGGGAGCGGGATTTTATCTCGTGATCAAATATCCCTTCAGTCACTGCACGAGACACTCAGCCGTCTGGCCCTCGCGTCACCCGGCATTAAAAGAACAGTATTCGACGCCTGTGCCCACTGCGTGCTTTATGATAAAACTGTGACTGTTGAGGAGGCTGAACTTCTGAGGGCCATTGCATATTCAATGGATATACCGGTTCCCCCGTTTCTTTCAGATAACTGTTGAAGGCACTGTGAGACAACGTAGATGAACGAAAAAAGTAGGGGCGAAAAAATTTTCGCCCCTACGGTTTATTAAATAATTGCATTCTTACAAAATCCAGTGTTTCCCGCGAAAGTGATGGTGTTGCTGAAGGATGCGATGCAACATCTGCACCCATGCGGTTTGCAAGTTCCATGGTGGCTCTGATATCCCAGCCAAGTGTAAGGCCAAACAGGATTCCGGCAGAGCATGCGTCACCTGCGCCAACCGGATGGGCTGTGCCTTTAACCTTTCCGGGCGGTGTTTTGACAAATTCTCCATCACGCTTTAGTACAAGGGTACCCTGATCGCCGCGTGTTACAATAATTGCATGTGCTTTAAACCTTGCAAGCAGCATCCCCATTCTCTTTTTTATACCTTCAAGGGCATTAAGTGAATCGCAGGTTAAACCCAGTATATCCAGTATTGTATCGAGTTCACTATGGTTTGCCTTGATGACTGTGGCTGCATTGCAACTGTACTCAATTATTTCAGGTGAATAACATTTTTCTTTAGTCAGGGTGTTTTGCCTGAGGTTAACATCATACAGGCGTATAGCCTGTTGCGGAAGAAACCCAACAAAATTCCTGATCGTTTCGCGGGATACCCGGTTTCTCTGTGCCAGGCTGCCAAAACATACTGCCGAGCATCGTTCTGCAAGTTCTCTTAGCCCCGGGTTGTTTGGGATATAATCCCATGCAATGTCAGCCTCTATCTGGTATCCAGGATCACCATTTCGCATAAAAACTGAAACAAGACCTGTCTTATGTTGATGATCTTTTTCTATATAAGCAGTCGACATCTTCTTTTTTAAAAGTGTGTCAATGATCCTGTTGCCTCTTGTGTCGTTACCGACTGAACTCACAATATACCCCTCGCCAATACCCATCTGGCTCGCGAGCTGATGCGCATGAAAGGCAAAGTTGAATGGTGCACCACCCAGGGTCTCTGTCCCGTCTTCAAAGAGATCAAAAAGGATTTCGCCGATACCTGTAAAGGTGAGTGGGTTCTTTATTAGTAAAGATCTATCCATTTTTTAAGGTTTTTGGCACCTTCTTCATTTTAGAGTCTGATACTTGATGCTGGATTCTAGGTTCTGGATTCTAGATACTTGTCTTTTTTTATCCAGCATCCAGTATCCAATAGCCAGTATCAATCTTTTTAATATACTTTTAATATATCGACCACATCATTGTTAAGAGGCAGCTTATTTAATTTCATCAACCCATATAATGTAAAATCATATTTGCTATAAATGACAGCTTATTGTCAATAAAAAGTAATATGTAATTCAACATAATCTCTGATTTACCTGTATGATGCGAGTTCTATCAATTTGCTGATTATGTATTTAAATCAGATAGATAGATATTTCGGCAGACTTTCAGGTGTTATTTTCACACTTCTTGACCCAAAATCTAAAAGTTGTATTGACAATTTCTCCATTGAATATGTAGTATCAGCCCCCATAAAGGAGCGGAGATGACTGAAACCCATAATAAGCAACCCGAAAAAAATGAGGATGCGGAATCCCGCAAGACCAAACACCGCCAGGTTTTTGAAAGTGTCCTGTCTGATATTGAATCGGGAAAACTGATCGAAGGTGACCGCCTTCCATCCGAGGCCGAGCTTGTAAGGCAATTCGGGGCGTCACGTCCAACAGTGGCCCGTGCGCTTCATGATCTTAAGAATATGGGGCTTTTAACGAGAAAGGTCGGGTCAGGCACATATGTGCACAGGGCCCAAAAACAGGTTGAATCATGGCGGTTTGGCCTTCTGATACCCGGGCTTGGAAGTACTGAGATATTTGAACCCATCTGCGGGCAGATTGCCCGTCTTGCACAGAAAAATCATCATACACTTCTATGGGGTGATTTTGGCGAAAAACAGGGTAACCCTGATCCTGTGCTGATTGAACAAGTATGTGAAAGCTATATCCGGCAGTCGGTTGCAGGTGTCTTCTTTGCCCCCCTGGAATTGACCGAAGACAAAGATCGGATTAATCGGTCTGTCATAGCCTCCATGAAATCAGCAGGCATACCCATTGTTCTGCTCGATCGTGATATAGTGCCCTTTCCGCAGCGAAGTGGTCTTGACCTGGTGGGCATTGATAATCGCCTTGCAGGGTTTCTTATTACAAACCACCTTGTCACTCTGGGATGCAAAAGGATCGACTTTCTTGCAAGGCCAGGCTCTGCACCTACTGTAAGCCTTCGTATATCAGGCTATCGGGAGGCGCTTATAAATAGCGGGATAGTGCCTGCCAACGAATGGGTTCACAGCGGTGATCCGGCAGATCAGGGATTTATTAAGGTTGTTATCAGAGATGGTGCAACAGCGATTGTGTGCGCAAATGACCTTACTGCCGCCAACCTGATGAAAACACTTGATGCGCTTAATTATGCTGTACCGCAGAAAATCCGTGTGGCAGGTTTTGATGATGTGAGGTATGCGGAGCTGCTGCGCCCTTCACTTACAACCATTCACCAGCCATGCACAGATATAGGGACCATTGCTATGCAGGTAATGCTTGAACGTATAGAAAATCCCCAATTGCCACCACGTGATATCTTAGTTAAACCAACCCTTGTTATGCGGAAATCATGCGGCGCTTAAGGAATATACAAAACTAATTATCTTAAAGGAGAATTTGAAAGTGGAAAAAAAGCTTCCTGGTATTGTTGTTAACAGTTATGGTGCTGCAAATTTCAGCCTGTCTCTGATGATGTCGCTTGGCATGATGTACTACTCCATATTCCTGACAGATGTTGCCATGATATCACCTCTTCATATGGGGATTATCATGTCTGTAGCTGGCACTATTGACACTATATCAATTTTTATCTCCGGCAGTATGATCCAAAAGATCCAGATGCGGTGGGGACAGTTCAGGTCATGGTTCCTGTTTATCCCTGTAACAACCTTTATCTTTTTTACGCTTTCTTTTACAAACCTGCCCTTGAGCTACATGATGAAGATTGTATATCTGACCCTCGCCTTTATCATTGGCCACATCAGCCTTAATTTTGCATTTAACGCGCACATGGGTTTTATCTCAGTAATGTCAACAGACCTTAAGGAGAGGCTGCGCATATCTGCCAGGAATATCCAGTTTGGTATGGCAAGCCAGATTGTCTTCAGCCTTATCATTATTAAATTACTAAATTATTTCAGCCTCCAGAGTCCTTCATGGGGCTATTTTTACACCGTTGCAATACTGGGCATTATACAGATGTTTGGTTACTGGAATCTTTTTTATCAGACAAGGGGGTACGAAAAATATGATCCCAGTAAAAGGCTTGATTCATCCAATAATATTACCCTCTGGGAAATAGTCAAACAGGTCATGGTAAACAGGCAGCTCCAGATTTTAATGGCAGCCGACGTAATGTACCAGCTTGCATTGTTCAGCCTCCTGAACATGGCAATCTACTTCTTAAAATATATAATAGGGAATGAAGGATGGATGAGCTGGCACACCCTTGCAACAAGTATTGTCAGCTTCGTGACTTCATTATATGCCCCCGTGGTTATTAATTTATTAGGAAAGAAAAAGACATATCTAGTTGCGACAGCATGGGGTGTTGCTTCATATCTACTTCTTCGTGCATTCGGGGCATCGAGCGAATATTATTTTACAGGTATTATCTGCCTTGGAAGCTTTATCTTTGGTACTGCCGGCCCAATGCGCCAGGCAATGTACATGGATGCTGCTGAATACGGCTATTATAAAACAGGTAAGGATGCCAGTGCATTTACCATGTCTATGTTTACCCTGCCAATAAAAATAGCGTCCTCTCTTGCCGGGGCAATTGCAGGATTTGGTCTCTCTTTTATAGGGTATGTTGCAGGTATGGAGGTAACAGGTGAAGTTGCAGATAAACTTGCAGATATCATATGTTACATTCCTGCGGGCTGCGGTATTCTTGCCATTTTGATTATCTCTTTTTATTCCCTTAATGAGACTAATATGACAAAGATCATGGAGGCAAATAAACTTAAAAGGGCCGCGGCGAAGTTACAATAAATAGATCATCCTGAAGGCCGGTTATTTTTTTTATGACCGGCCTTTATGTTTATTACCTCTTTGCAAAATCTGAGAAATCCTATACAATCCCTTTTAAAAAGATATCCAGCCAAACCACAGGAGGGAGTCACAAAATGAAAGAAAAGATCAGCTTCACTATTAATGACAAACCGGTCACACTTGAGGTCGAAGGTGACAGGGAACTTCTATGGGTGCTTCGAACAGAGCTTGGCCTTACCGGAACCAAATATGGCTGCGGTGAAGGTGTATGCGGTGCATGCACTGTGCTTGTGGATAATGAAGCCATACAGTCATGTCAGGTTCGTATAAGGGATGTGGCAGGATCAAAGGTCACTACCATTGAAGGTCTTGAAAAGGATGGCAATCTCCATCCCCTGCAAAAGGCATTTGTGGATCATGATGCGCTCCAGTGCGGGTTCTGTACCCCTGGCATGATAATGAAGGCCCATAGTATTCTCACAGAAAATCCAAATGCCAAAAAAGAAGAGATAGTAAATGCCATGGATGGCAACCTTTGCCGCTGCGGGGCCCATCCCAGGATAATAGATGCCATAGTTGATGCTGCCAAAATATTAAAAAAGGGGTAATGCACATGAAACAAGAACATAAATGCGATTTCATGAATCTACCTGCAAGTAAGAATATGAATAATGACAGGCGCGACTTCCTGAAAAAAATGGGGTTAATTGGAGGAGGCATCATTATCTACTGCACCATAGGGAACACAGGCAGGTCGATAGCTCAACCCGGTTTTGGTTCCACCCCAGATTTTAATGCATTTTTAAGGATAGGCATTGACGAACGGGTTACATGCTTTATCGGCAAGGTTGATATGGGGCAGGGCACCATTACATCCTTTCCACAGTTGGTGGCAGAGGAGCTTGATGTTGCATATGACAGGGTGGATATGGTCATGGGCGACACTGATACATGTCCATGGGACATTGGTACAGGCGGTTCAATGTCCATACGTATTGTAGGCGTGCAGGTCAGAAGCGCTGCTGCTGAGGCAAAGGGAGTATTAAAGCTTCTCGCGGCAGAGTATCTGAAATGCCCGGTTGAGAGACTTAAAACAAAAGATGGTGTTGTGTTTGACACAAAAAAATCTGATTCAAAGGTCACTTACGGCACCCTTGCAAAGGGAAATATAATAGAAAAACATCTGGAAACAAAACCCTCTGTTACATCTCCTGATAGCTTTGAGTTTATAGGTAAACCATATTTTCATCAGGATGCACACAAAAAGGTTACTGGCATGGCACAATACGCCGGTGATATCCGCCTTCCCGACATGCTTTATGCAGGTATTCTGAGGCCTCCTGTGCATGGGGCATTGCTGAAAAGCGCAGATCTTACCGAGGCAAAGAAGATAGAAGGGGTACAGGTTATTGAAGATGATAATTTTATAGCTGTCCTGCATGAAGCCCCTGACATTGCCAGAATGGCCTTAAGCATGATAAAGGCTGAATTTGATCTTCCCAGTACATCCCTCAATGATAAAAATATATATGAGCACCTTGTTAAGACCCCTGTGCAGCCACAGATTAAGGAGAAAAAGGGGGATATTGAGGAGGGGGTAAAACTGGCAAAAGAGCTTTTTGAAGAGACTTATCTAAGCGCCTATGTGGCCCATGCACCAATGGAAACCCACACAAGCCTTGCAACCATAGAAAACGGCAAGGTCACCATCTGGGCATCAACCCAGTCTCCATTTGCAATCCAGCGAACAGTTGCAGAGGGGATGAAGCTCCCTGCTGACAAGGTAAGGGTTATCACACCTTTTGTGGGAGGGGCCTTTGGAGGGAAGCTCACAATGGTTACAGATAGTAACCTTGAGGCACTCGAGGCAGCAAGGCTTGCCCAGCTGACAGGCAGACCGGTTCAGGTCTCATTTTCAAGGGCAGAGGAATTTTTTTATGACACCTTCAGACCCGCTGCAATTGTGAAGATAAAATCAGGGATTGATGGTTCGGGTAAAATTGTCTTTTGGAATAATGATGTGTATATGGCCGGTGATGGAGGTACTGAGGTCATATATGATATACCTCACCAAATGGTGAATATTTATGGCACATGGATGATGCCTCCGCCTGGTGCTCATCCCTTCAGAGTTGGACCATGGCGGGCACCTGGCGTCCCTAATAATATTCATGCAAAGGAGATGCAGATAAGCCTTATGGCTGCTAAGGCAGGGGTTGATCCCCTTGAATTCCGTTTAAGGCACCTTAAGGATGAAAAGATGATCGGTGTCTTAAAGGCCGCTGCTAAAAAATTCG
Source organism: Deltaproteobacteria bacterium (assembly GCA_016931115.1). Taxonomy (GTDB): domain Bacteria; phylum Desulfobacterota; class DSM-4660; order Desulfatiglandales; family HGW-15; genus JAAZBV01. The sequence goes on from JAFGFM010000027.1 coordinate 7,840, forward strand.
GTTATAAGCCTGCAAAGCCTGTAAGTGGTAGAGGCATTGGCATTTCATGCGGTATAGATGTTGATACCTATGTGGCCCATATAGGCGAGATAGAGGTAGATAAAAAAACCGGTGAAATAAGGGTGAAAAGGGTCGTCTGTGTATATGACATGGGGCTCTGCATAAATCCCCAGGGGACAAAGATTCAGATGGAGGGGGCATGCATAATGAGCATGGGGTATGCCCTTTCAGAAGGCATAAGATTCAGTGATGGTGCTATACTTGATAAAAATTTTGATACCTACAGGATACCAGGGTTTTCATGGGTGCCAAAGATAGAGACAGTGATATTAAAAAAGGATAATGATCCGCCGCATGGAGCAGGAGAACCTGCTGTAATAGGCATGGGTGCCCTTATTGCAACAGGCCTCTTTGATGCAACAGGTGCAAGACTTTTTGAAATGCCCATGACACCGGAAAGGGTCAGGGCAGCACTTAATAAGGTTTAACGCACTCTCCCAAGCTCTTTTTTAATGGCAAGGCCAACCCGTTCAAGTGTCAATGGCTTCTTCAGGTATTGACCTGCACCCAGATCCAGGGTTTTTTTAACCTCAATGGTTTCAGCCATACCGCTCACTATAATGGCCTTCTGATCAGGCCTTATCTTTTTTATACGGCTGTATGTTTCACACCCGTTTATACCTGGCTCCATTATCATATCAAGCAGAATCAGATCCACCCGGTTATCTTTTACATACTGGACAGCATCTTCACCACAGGAAACAGCAATGCAACTGTATCCCAGGGCGCTTAGTATTGAACATGAGATTTCCCTCTGAGTCTCTACATCATCAACAACAAGGATGGTCTCTCCTTTGCCCTTTAATTCATCTATGGATAAAGGCGCATCTTTTTTCCTTATCTCCACCCTGGTTATCGGAAAATAGAGATCAAAATTAGTGCCGTTTTTATCGCTTGATACATCCACATATCCTTCGTGATCCTGTAGTATGTTCCATACAACGGCAAGGCCCAGGCCTGTACCGCTTCTGCCTATCTGTTTTTTTGTGAAAAATGGCTCGAATATCCTACCTATGTATTCATGGGGAATACCAGGGCCATTGTCCGATATTGACAGGACAATGTACTCTCCTTCTTTAACATCCTGATATCCCTTAACAGGCCTGTCAAGGTATCTGTTGGATGTAGAAATGATTATTTGACCCCTGCTCTCAACCGCCTCTGATGCATTTGAAACCAGGTTCATAATGATCTTTCTAATATGGATAGCAGATCCGTAAATATTAAGCAGTTCATCATCCAGCTCTGCCCTGACCTTTATTCCCGGATAATATTGCCTGATTTTGCTGAACTCTGGTGAGTTAAGGTACTCGTTGATAATATCATTAAGATTTAGAGGTTCCTTGGGCGAGGCAACGCCTCTTGCTATGGTAAGTAAATCCTGCACAATGGCAACAGCCCTGTTCCCTGATTCCAGTATGGTATTTATGGGTTTTCTGAGCTTACTCTCCTGCGGCAGATCCAGGAGCAGCAGTTCAGGATAGCTTACAATACCTGACAAGACATTATTAAGATCATGCGCTACCCCTCCTGCCAGAAGACCCAGTGACTCCATCTTTTTTGATCTGGCAAGCTTCTCTTCACTTTCTTTCAGCCGTTTTTCTGCACGCCTGCGCTCTATGGCATTGCTCAGGGTTTCACCTGCCATATGCAATAGAAACTGGATATCATTGCTCCAGGTCTGATGGCTTTTCATCGAGTGCAGACCTATAAAACCGATCATCCTGTCGTCAAGCTTCATGGGAACCACTATCATGGATTTTACACCATTTGCCATGAGGTGTTCCTTTTCAATATTGAATTCTTCCGGCAGGGCTTCAACATCAGGCACATTAAATACCTCATGTTTTTCTATATAACTGGCCAGCATAGGGTGATACCGGGACAGCTCTCTGTTCTTTTGATTCTCTTTGTCAGGATTGATCCCCTGCGCACACCATTCATGAGTATTCTCGACTATCTTAAAGTCATCCCTGAACAGAAACACAAAGGCTCGATCAGCTTCTGAGAAGTTACCGATCAAGGCCAGGGCACTGTCTATGCCGCGGTCAACCTGGTCTGAACTCAAGCCCACGAACTCGGAGGATATGTCGCTTATGAGCCGCTCCATTTCAGCGCTCTGCTCCAGCATATTGAGCAGACGTTTATGCTCGGTTATGTCAAATGATATTGCAAGTACAACAGGTTTGCCCCCCAGTTCAGCGGCATTAAGGTTTACCTCACTTACATACTGGGTGCCATCCTTTCTGACAGAAACGGATTCAAAACGGACTGCCTTGCCTGGCTTTAATTTAAGCCACACGTTTTCCCTGTCGTTTCTTGTTATTATGTCAGGATCAAGATCCTGTACATACATATTTAGCAGGTCTTTTTCAGGGTACCCCTTTACCCTTGCGGCCTCCTCATTTATCAGCAGGATTTTTCCTTCAAGGTCATGTACTATCACATCACCGGGCAGGTTCTGGAGTATGGTTTTGAGGCTGTTCTCCTTTTCTATGAGGATATCTTCAGCTTTTTTCTGCTTGTCCAGTTCCCTTTCAAGTTTTTTGATTTGCTCAACCAGTTCTTCATATGAGGGTTTTTCAACCATCGGTTGTCTCCGTTCACCTATGAAAGAAATATCGGTCTAAAAACATATTTACTTGAAAATAACTTTTTCTTTTATCTATATAACAATATATAAAAAATAATGTTAAGTATATTAAAATTATGTTAACTGCTTGTATGAAAAATATGTTTTTTATATAAGCAGGATGCCTTATTTAATAAAGTCTGAATTAAAAAGGAGAAAAAATGATCCAGTCAATTACCAGTATGAAGAATGCATTTGATCTCTCAGGTAAGAATGCCCTGGTAACCGGGGGTAACAGGGGCCTTGGCCTTGGGATAGCAACAGCAATGGCACAGAGCGGCGCTAATATAGCTGTTTTTTGCAGGGACAGCGGAAAGGCAAAGGAGGCCATAGCAGAACTTAAGCCCAATGGGGGGAGATATGAGAGTTTTTCATGTGATGTCACTGATATGAAAAGTGTAAGAAAGGCTGTAGCCGAGGCTTATAATGCCTTTAGCAATTTTGACATCCTTGTTAATAATGCGGGCATTTCATGCTTTAATGAACTCCTGAACATGGATGAGGAACTGACTGACTGGTATAATGTATTAAATACTGACCTAAACGGTACGGTGCATATGACCTATGAAGTGGGTAAACGCATGCGGGACGCCGGGAAGGGCGGGTCTATCATCAATATCACATCAAATGCAGCCTTTATTGTGAACAAGACCCAGCCCATGAGCCCATACAGTACTTCCAAGGCAGCAGCAAATCACTTTACCCGCTGTATGGCTGTAGAAATGGGTAAATACAATATCCGTGTGAACGGGATTGCTCCAGGGTTCACAAATTCGGAGCTATCCAAATTCATCCCTGAGAGTGAGATGGCCTATATAATCAACCAGATGCCTGCCGCACGCTTTGGTGAACCGATCGAGGTGGGGGCAATGGCCGTATACCTTGCTGCACCTGCATCTGCACAGGTTACAGGAACTGTAATGGTTATTGATGGTGGGTATATGCTCTCGTGTTAAATTCATAATTGTTTTTTCTTATGATCTTCCAGCCTGGTCTCGGGCTCATGATACCTGCGGAAATATTTTGCAGGAGAGCCAAAGACTATGGCCAGAAGTAAAAACTCCTTACAGGATCATAATCAGTAAACTATAAGTAATTTTGAATAGTCGTAAACTCATCCATAATGCAAGTATTGTTGAGTACAGATATCGGTATCATACCCCAATCATTTTCAATATTGTGATACTGGCAAGGTATCTGTAGTTAGAGTGTTGGACTATGCAAATCAATCCAACAACATCCCTTGCTCTCAATTCTCAGATCAAAATATCACAGTCAAGAACTGACTCTGATTGGTTCCATTGATTGCACGTAAAAAAATCATTCAGACTCATCCGTCAGGTACGCGAGAACTGACTCAAACACTTCCCTGCACGGAATTAAATGCTTATCTCTTACCCGGCGCAATAAAAAATATTCGATAATATCTACTATGGCAAAGATTAGCAAAGTAAC